>NZ_JBFUBK010000026.1:0-59481 GCF_056405815.1 Pseudomonas sp. P1_F1_2
TAGCTGAGTTGGGCAGGCATGACGGATCCTTTCCGGGCTGGATGCAGGAGGTTGATGGCCAAATCCCTTCAGAGGCAGATACAACGTCGCCTCACAACCAACACAACTACATCCGAACCCATCCACTGCCCGGAAACCGTTGACGACCTGGACGCAGTTCATATTTCTTATGGGAACTGACAGCCCACGATCCGAAAGGTATGGATAGCTATAGATCGTTTTTTTTATTACGCAAATTCAAGCATTTCCATCTTTAGCTAATGGCTTATTGATATTTTTAGTTCTATAAGCACCTGAACTTAAAGGGCTGCCGCCAAAGGCCAATACCCAATAGTTATAAAGCGTCGAAGTAAAACAATAATTAACTGTAAAAGCCCAATGACTGTTTTGTTGTAACGCTAATAGCCAGACATCATTAAAATCAGCGAAGCCCCCCCACTTTCATCGCTCAGTTAAGATGTGGCTGGATGGAACTTCTCTCGCTTGAGGTTATAGTCCCGTACAGAAAAGCCCCGTACAGAAAATGATCCGGGTGACGTCAACATGAAAACGCTCACGGCCCTTTTCACCTGCTTGCATGTTGCCAGCGTATGCGCGGTCACGATCTCCTGCGCGAATGCTGCGTCACCTGCGCGCACCTTCAAGACCAGCTTCGACTGCGCCGACACAAAAGCATCCGTCGAGAAACTCATCTGCCGCGATCCGCAACTGGCGCAAATGGATATTGAACTGATGCGTCTCTATCGACTGGCGCTCACGGATGAGCATTCGGTGCCGCCCGCAAACAAAGTCATGATCGACCAGCAGTTCTGGATCGAGGCCCGCAACCAGTGTGGTTCCGGGCCGGAGTCCAAGGCATGCGTGATCCGCAGTTATGCCGAACGTGCGTATCAGCTCCGCCAAGGCTCGGCCATTGTGAGAACCAAGGATCCAGACAGACTGACCGAAGGCCCCCAGGCGTTCCGTTGTACCGGGCTTAGCGACTTGATGACTGCGACATTTTTTAATACGCAGCCAGGCGTGGTTTACCTGAAATGGGCGAACTCCTCGATCACCCTGAGCCAGGTGCAAAGTGATTTTGAAACCCGATACACCGGCAAGAATTACCAGGGGAACTACAGCTTTCGGCAAAACGAAAACGGGGTCTATTTCCAGAAGCCTGGTGCCGGGGAAGTAAGCTGTACGGCCGAGCCGGTTGGTTGAGGGCTCTGCCTGTCCAGGGATTGTAGTTATCCCTCCTCCCCCCTTGTTGCCGGTCGTCCACCTGCTCGATTTCCATGATCAAGACCCATTGCGTAAGCCATTTGCCATCGACAGTGCGGTTGAGCAACACCCGGCAAAATTCGTATACCATATCTACAATTCATTCCGAACGACCGCCGCCGTGACCCAAACCAAATTCAATGCTCCAGACCTTGGCAATGCGCCTTCGACGTCGGAAATCATCACTCGCCATCTGCGGGACGCAATCGTTGCCGGGCATTTTGACGAGGACGAGCCGATTCGCCAGGACGACATCGCGCGGCAGTTCAACGTCAGCAAGATCCCGGTGCGCGAAGCGCTCAAGCGCCTGGAGGCTGAAGGCCTGGTGATGTTCCAGCGTAATCGCGGGGCGATGGTGACGCGGGTGTCCGACGCAGAACTGGCGCAGATGTTCGAAGTGCGCATGCTGCTCGAAGACAAAGTGCTGCGCCTGGCCATCCCTAACATGACCGAAGAAACCTTCGCCCGTGCCGAACGTATCTGCCAGGAATTCATCGGCGAAGATGACGTGGGACGCTGGGCCGAGCTCAATTGGGAACTGCATTCCTGCCTTTACGAACCGGCGCAACGCCCGTTTCTGGTCGGCCTGATTCGTTCGGTCAACGACAAACTGGAGCGTTACCTGCGCATGCAGATGAGCCTCTCGGCCGGCAAGGATCGCGCCGATCATGAACACCGGGAGATTTTGGCGGCCTGTCGCGCCGGCGACGTGGACCTGGCGGTGAAGCTGCTCGACGAGCACATTGCCGGGGTCTGCAAGACGCTGTTCGAGCACCTGCCGCACCATCACTAACCGCTCGCCGCACTGTGCCGATATCGTCATCGGCGCTGGATAAAACCATCAAGCCGGCGCCCCCCCGCACGGGCCACTCTTTCGTTCACTCATCTGAACGGACGTGGCCCTGTTATGAAACGAATCAGCGTGATCGACTCCCACACTGGCGGCGAACCTACCCGCCTGGTGACGGCAGGTTTTCCCGACCTGGGTTCCGGCAGCATGGCCGAACGTCGGCAGCGGCTGGCTGAGCAGCATGATCGGTGGCGCGCCGCGTGTGTGCTCGAACCACGGGGCAGCGACGTACTCGTTGGCGCCCTGCTCTGCCAGCCCGTCGATCCGACCGCGTGTGCCGGCGTGATCTTCTTCAACAACAGCGGTTATCTGGGTATGTGCGGCCACGGCACCATTGGCCTGGTGGCTTCGTTGGCCCATATGGGCAAGATCGGCCCGGGCGTACACAGCATCGAAACGCCAGTGGGCACAGTGCAGGCAACGCTGCACGAAGACCATTCAGTGAGCGTACGCAACGTGCCCGCTTACCGTTACCGCAAGGCGCTGGCGCTCGAAGTGCCAGGTGTTGGAACGGTGGTCGGCGATGTGGCTTGGGGTGGCAACTGGTTTTTMCTGATCGCCGAGCATGGCCTGCGTGTGGCCGGTGACAACCTCGATGCATTGACCGCGTATACCTTTGCCGTGCAGCAAGCGTTGGAAGCCCAGGGCATTCGCGGTGAAGACGGCGGGCTGATCGATCACGTCGAGCTGTTCGCCGATGACGAACACGCCGACAGTCGCAACTTCGTCCTCTGCCCCGGCAAAGCCTACGACCGCTCACCCTGCGGCACCGGCACCAGTGCCAAACTGGCGTGCCTGGCGGCTGACGACAAATTGCAGCCGGGACAGATCTGGCGCCAGGCCAGCGTCATCGGCAGCGAGTTCGAGGGTTCATACGAACTTCAGGGCGAGCGCATCGTGCCGACGATTCGCGGTCGTGCCTACATCAGCGCCGAAGCCAGCCTGATCATCGAACAGGACGATCCATTCGCTTGGGGCATTCGCCCGTGAGTGAAGGCCTGATCGCCGATGTGATCGTGATTGGCGCCGGCATCATCGGCGCCGCCTGTGCCCAGGCGCTTGTCCGCCGTGGCTTGCGCGTGCTGGTGGTGGACGCCGGCATCCCCGGTGCGACAGCGGCAGGCATGGGTCACCTGCTGGTCCTGGACGACAACCCGGCTGAACTGGCCCTCAGTCAATATTCCCTGCAACGCTGGCGCGAACACGGGCCGGATCTGCCCGACGGCTGCGCCTACCGCAGCAACGGCACCCTCTGGCTGGCGGCCAACGCCGAAGAAATGACGGTCGCCCACAGCAAATACCTGAACCTTCAAGCTCAAGGCGTTGCCTGTGAACTGATTAGCCGCCGTGCGTTGCGCGAGCGCGAACCCGAGTTGCGCGAGGGCCTGGAAGGCGGTTTGTTAATCAATGGCGACGGCATTCTCTATGCCCCGGCGACGGCTAACTGGATGCTCGACACGACGAACATCCAGCAGCTGCGGGCGCGAGTCAGTGAAGTCGATGGCAACCGTGTACGCCTGGATGACGGTCGCTGGCTGAGTGCCGAAGCCGTGATTCTGGCCAACGGCGTTCAGGCCAACGAGTTATGCCCGGAATTGCCAATCGAACCGAAGAAAGGCCACTTGCTGATCACCGACCGCTACCCCGCCAAGGTCACGCACACCTTGGTGGAGCTCGGCTATGTCACCAGTGCCCATAACGCCTCGGGCCCCTCGACGGCTTGCAACATTCAACCTCGACCAACCGGGCAATTGTTCATCGGTGCCTCGCGGCAATTCGGCACCACTGACCCGCAGGTCGAAGGCTGGATGCTCGCCAAAATGCTCAAGCGTGCGATCGAATACATGCCGGGGTTGGCGCAGCTCAATGGCATCCGCGCCTGGACCGGCTTTCGCGCCGCCAGCCCCGACGGCTTACCGCTGGTGGGTCAGCACCCAAAGCGCAAGGGCCTGTGGCTGGCCGTCGGCCACGAAGGACTGGGCGTCACCACGGCCCCCGGCACGGCCGATTTGCTGGTCGCGCAACTGTTCAACGAAACATCGCCGCTCGCCGCACATCCATATCTGCCGCAGCGTTTTCTGGGAGAGCCCGTTTATGCCTGAATTGATGCTCGATGGCCGTTCCCTGCGCGTTGCCGAGGGCACCAGTGTCGCGGCCGCGCTGGCATTGGGAAGCGACGGTTGCAGTCGGACTTCGGTCAGTGGTCAACGCCGCGCGCCC
This sequence comes from Pseudomonas sp. P1_F1_2, assembly GCF_056405815.1. Lineage (NCBI taxonomy): Bacteria > Pseudomonadati > Pseudomonadota > Gammaproteobacteria > Pseudomonadales > Pseudomonadaceae > Pseudomonas > Pseudomonas sp. P1_F1_2. The sequence continues at coordinate 4,334 of NZ_JBFUBK010000026.1, forward strand.
TTGTGCGGCATGGGTATTTGCCAGGAATGCCGGGTGACCATCGACGGTCGACGCCGTCTGGCCTGCCAGACACTGTGCCGTGACGGCATGCAAGTGGAGACACGCACATGAGCGAATATGCCGACGTGCTGATTATCGGTGCCGGCCCTGCCGGTATGGCCGCCGCCCTCGCCGCCGCGCCTGGCGGTGCACGTATCGTCATGCTCGACGACAACCCCGCGCCGGGCGGACAAATCTGGCGCGACGGGCCTCAGGCCAATTTGCCGACGCTGGCCCGTGATCTGCGTGATCAATTACAGCGCTGCGACAACATCCGCGTCCATTCCGGGGCCCGGGTGATCGCCTGCTCCGGGCCGAAACAATTATTGGTCGAAGATGCTGATCGTGGCTGGCTGATTGCGTACGACAAACTGATTTTGTGCACCGGCGCCCGTGAGTTGCTGCTGCCCTTCCCCGGCTGGACACTGCCCGGCGCAACAGGCGCGGGCGGCCTTCAGGCATTGATCAAGGGCGGCCTGCCGGTACAGGGCGAACGCGTGGTGATCGCCGGCAGCGGGCCGTTGTTGTTGGCCAGCGCCGCGACCGCAAAACACAAGGGTGCCCGGGTGCTGCGCATCGCCGAGCAGGCTTCAACGGCGGCAGTCGCCGGGTTCGCCGCACAACTGCCGCGCTGGCCCAACAAACTGCTGCAGTCGTTCACGTTGTTCGATCGCCATTACCGCACCGGCACCCACGTGTTGGCGGCGTTGGGTACCGAGCGGCTGGAAGGCATACGCCTGCAACAGCAAGGGAAAATCGTCGAACTGGAATGTGATCGCCTGGCCTGTGGCTTCGGCCTGATCCCCAACACTCAAATTGGCCAGGCCCTGGGCTGTGATCTCGATGGCCACGCCCTCGCGGTCGATACCTGGCAAGCCACCCGCCGCGTTGATCACTATGCCGCAGGAGAATGCACGGGGTTCGGTGGCAGTGAACTGGCGTTGGTCGAAGGTGCGATTGCGGGATACGCAGCGGTCGACGACCGTCAGGCGGCTCAAGCATTGTTCTCTCGGCGCGCGCGGTGGCAGGGATTCGCCAATGCGCTGAACCAGGCATTCGCGCTCGGCCCGCAACTCAAGTCGCTGGCACAACCCGACACCCTGCTATGCCGCTGCGAAGACGTACCCTACGCGGGGCTCGCCGGGCACGCGGACTGGCGCGAAGCCAAACTGGCCAGCCGCTGCGGCATGGGCGCTTGTCAGGGTCGAGTGTGTGGCGGCGCCTTGCAGCACTTGTTCGGCTGGCAACCCTCGGTGCCACGCCCGCCGTTCAGCCCGGCACGGATCGAGACCTTGTTGTGCCTGGACGACAACCCGCCCGTTTGAATACCGGGCCAGGGCTTTCGATAGCCGGCCCGAGTCTTTATGATCCTCGGCATTGCCACCAGACGCCCAGCGCCATGTATGCCTCGCTCACGACGTTCAAACCCTGTGACCTGCCAACCCTGTTGAGCAGCTTGCAGCCGATTGCGCCGCTGCTCGACACCCTGTCCGACGTGGTGTTTTTCATCAAGGACAGCGAGGCCCGCTACGCGTTCGTCAACCAGACCCTGGCCCGACGTTGCGGCTTCAAACACCCTGACGAGTTGCTTGGGCTCACCGCCGACAGGGTCTTTCCCGAGCGTTACGGCCCGCTGTACACCGAACAGGATCGGCGCGTGCTGTCCACCGGGCGCGAACTGGCCGATCAACTCGAACTGCATCTGTATTTCGGCAATCAGCCAATGTGGTGCCTGACCCACAAACTGGCCCTGCACGATGAACAGGGCCGCATCGTTGGCCTGGCGGGCATCTCCCGCGACCTGCAACTTCCCCAGTCCAGCCATCCGGCGTTCCCGAAACTCGCTGCGGTGGACGCGCATATCCGCAAGCATTTCGCCCGCCCTATCAGCCTCGCCGAATTGACGGCGATTGCCGGGTATTCCGTGGCGCAACTGGAGCGCCACTGCAAACGCGTGTTCCAGCTCACGCCACGGCAGATAATTCACAAGGCCCGGCTGGAAGAAGGTTCGCGGCTGTTGTTGCACACCGACCTGCCCATCACAGAGATCGCCCTGCGCTGTGGTTACACCGACCACAGTGCCTTCAGCCGACAGTTCCGCGCCTTGACTAGCCTGGCACCGAGCCAATACCGCGACAGCCGCCGTTAAGGTGTTCCTTTAAGGCGCGTCATGGGGCGACTGTGCTCCCTTCTGTAACACCTTCCTGATCCGCACCCTCTCGCCTCTACCGACTCATCGTCGCGCAACCCGTCTGATTCAAGGGCTGGAAATTAATTCTGGTCTCGGGAGGAAAACAGGCACGTCCATTGCTATTGCTAATATCGTATACGAAATCCCCAATACGATATCTGACGACACTACAACCACAACGAGGCCTCTATGAAAAACCCCGCATTTGCCGTAGCCCTCAGCGCTGTCCTCAGCACTTCCTTCATCGCCACCGCCCAGGCTGACAAGCTCGACGATATTATCGGTTCGGGCAAGCTGCGTTGCGCCGTGACCCTGGACTTCCCGCCGATGGGGTTCCGCGATGAAGGTAACAACCCGGCCGGGTTCGACGTGGACTACTGCCGCGACCTGGCGAAAGTCCTCGGGGTCGAAGCCGAAGTGGTTGAAACCCCCTTCCCTGACCGCATTCCGGCGCTGATCTCCGGGCGCGCCGACGTGATCGTTGCGTCAACCTCCGACACCCTGGAACGGGCCAAGACTGTCGGCCTCACCGTGCCGTACTTTGCCTTCCAGATGGTGGTGCTGACCCGCGACAACACCGGCATCAACAGCTTCGCCGATATCAAAGGCAAACCCCTGGGTAACACCAGCGGCACCTATGAAGCCATCGCCCTGGAAAAAGACGTGAAGAACTGGGGCAGCGGCACCTTCCGCGCTTATCAGTCGCAGAACGATACGTTGCTGGCCGTCGCTCAGGGCCACATCGACGCAACCGTCGTCACCAATACCGTGGCCGCCGCCACCATCAAGTCGGGCAAATACAAGAACCTGAAGGTCGCCGGTAACGCACCGTACACCATTGACTATGTCTCCCTGGGTGCCAAGCGTAACGAGTATGGCCTGCTCAACTACCTGAACCTGTTCGTCAACCAGCAAGTCCGTAGCGGCCGCTACGAGGAACTGTTCACCAAATGGGTCGGCACCGAGATCAAGCCTTCCGACCTGACCGTGCCCAAGGTCTACTACTAAGATGTCCGGCATGCCTGGGGCCACTTCCCTTTCCGGTCGCAGTCTGGTCGCGGGCGCCGCACAAGGCGCCCWGCTGTTCGCCGATGTCGGGCTGAGTTTCTGGGGCGGCGTTGACCCGTTCAGCGGTGAGGTCATCGACCGTCATCACCCGCTCAGCGGCGAGCATTTGGCCGGTCGTGTGCTGGCCATTCCCAGCGGTCGCGGCTCGTGCACTGGCAGCAGTGTCCTGATGGAGTTGATCAGTAATGGTCACGCACCGGCCGCACTGGTGCTGGCCGAACCCGATGAGATCCTGACCCTGGGCGTGCTGGTGGCACAGACCATTTTCGAGCGTTCCCTGCCGGTGCTGTGCATCGGTCAGGAGGCCTTCGCCGCCTTGCGCGGCAAGGCGTTTGCCCGGGTCGAGAATTCATCGGTGACACTGTTCGAACACCTGCCCGGCGATGCCTGGCAGGCACTCGAAAATTCATCGCAAACCGTCGAAACAAGCGCCTCGATCGAGCTCACTGAACTCGACCGGGCGCTGCTCGATGGTGAGCATGGCAAGGCGGCACAAATTGCCATGCAAATCGTCCTGCGCATGGCCGAACTGCAAGGTGCCCGATGCCTGGTGGATGTCACTCAAGCGCACATCGACGGCTGCATCTATACCGGCCCGGCCAGCCTGCGGTTTGCCGAACAGTTGGTGCAGTGGGGCGCAAAAGTGCGGGTGCCGACGACCCTCAATTCAATCTCCGTCGACCAGCGTCGTTGGCGAGAATTGGGCATCGATCCCGCGCTTGGCGTACCGGCCAGCGCTTTGGGTGATGCCTACATGGCAATGGGGGCGCAGCTGAGCTTTACCTGTGCGCCCTACCTGCTGGACAGCGCGCCGAAGGCCGGTGAACAGATCGTCTGGGCCGAATCAAACGCTGTGGTTTACGCCAACAGTGTGCTCGGTGCACGGACGCTGAAGTACCCGGACTACCTGGATATCTGCATCGCCCTGACCGGTCGCGCGCCCTTGATTGGCTGCCATCTGGACGCTCAACGCAAAGCCCGTTTGCACATTGAGTTACCCGCATTGGGTGAACTGGATGACGCGTTCTATCCGTTGCTGGGCTATCACATTGGCGCGCTGGCGGGCAGCCGGATTCCGTTGGTGTACGGGTTGGAACGGCGCACGCCAAGCCTGGATGACCTGAAAGCCTTCGGCGCGGCGTTTGCCACCACCTCTGCCGCACCGTTGTTCCATATCGCCGGTGTCACCCCGGAAGCCCTCGACCCGGCACAGGTTCTGGAGCCGGATCAAACCCTGCCGGTGGAAACCATTTGCCTGAAGGACCTGCTGCACAGTTGGCGCAAGCTCAACAGTGCGCGTGAGAACCGGGTGGATGTGGTCTCGCTGGGCAATCCGCACTTTTCCCTCGGCGAGTTCGCTCACCTGGCGCGACTGTGTCGCAACCGGGTCAAGCATCCCGACGTGGTCCTTGCCATCACCTGCGGCCGCGCGGTGCTGGAGCAGGCGCGCGAGGCTGGGCACATCAGCGTGATCGAAGCCTTCGGCGCAACCCTCGTCACGGATACCTGCTGGTGCATGCTCGGTGAACCGGTGATCCCGCTGGACGCCAAAACCTTGATGACCAATTCGGGCAAATACGCCCATTACGCACCCGGCCTGGTCGGTCGAAAGGTGCACTTCGCCAACCTTGCCGAATGCGTCGATGCAGCCTGCAGCGCTACGGCCAGCGGACGCTTGCCCGCCTGGCTGCAACCGGCTGTCCACCTGGAGAACACCGCGCATGTTTGATTACACCTTCCAATGGCGCTCGGCCCTGCGCGCCCTGCCGGACATGCTCGCCGGGGCGGTGGTCACCTTCGAAACCGCCGCCTTGTCGATGATCTTCGGAGTGCTCATCGCCCTGGCCCTGACGGTGATGCGCGAAGCCAAAAACCCGGTGCTGCGCGGCTTCGGCAACGGCTGGGTGTCGATCGCCCGCAACACCCCGTCGCTGTTTCAGGTTTACGTCCTCTACTTCGGCCTTGGCTCACTGGAGTTGCATGTCAGCTCCTGGTTCGCCCTGCTGGCGGGGATCACCTTCAACAACGCCGGCTACCTCGCGGAAAACTTCCGCGGCGGCCTCAAGGCTGTGCCCGGCACACAAGTGCGGGCCGCGCGATCGCTGGGCATGAGTGCCTTCCAGACCTACCGGATGATCATCGTCCCGCAGTTGCTGCGGATCGTGTTCTACCCGTTGAGCAATCAAATGGTATGGGCGGTGTTGATGACCTCGCTGGGGGTGATTGTCGGCCTGAACAATGACCTCACCGGGGTGACCCAGGACTTCAACGTCAAGACGTTCCGCACCTTCGAATACTTCGCCATTGCCGCGGTGCTGTATTACCTGATTGCCAAGGCGATCGTCGCGACGGCCCGGCTGATGGCCTGGCGGCTGTTCCGTTACTGAGGACCTGACCATGTTTACCACCAGTTTTTCCTGGAATGACCTGCAGTTTCTGCTCAATGGCGCCTGGGTCACTCTGCAACTGACGTTCTGGTCGATCATCCTCGGCTCTGTCGCCGGGTTGGTGTTCGGCTTGTTGCGGGCGCTGCTGCCACGCGCCAGCCTGCCACTGGCCTGGGTGCTGGACGTGTTTCGCAGCGTGCCGCTGTTGATTCAGTTTGTGCTGTTCAACTCGCTAAAGAGCATCGTCGGTCTGGACATCAGCGCTTTCAGCGTTGGCTGCATCGTGCTCGGGGTCTACGCCGCCGCGTACTTCACCGAGATCGTGCGCGGTGGTGTGCTCGCGGTGCCGTTTACCGTGCGCCGCGCCAGTCGCTCGCTGGGCCTGAGCTTCTTCCAGGACCTGCGCTGGATCGTCTTGCCGATCGCCACGCGCGTAGCGTTTCCCGGTTGGCTGAACCTCGTGCTCGGTGTGATGAAAGACACCGCGCTGGTGATGTGGATCGGCATCGTCGAGTTGCTGCGCGCCTCGCAAACCATCGTGACCCGCATCCAGGAACCGTTGCTGGTGCTGTGCATCGCGGGCCTCATCTATTACGTCATGAGCCTGGTGGTTGCCCGCCTTGGCGCTCGTCTGGAAAGAAGGTGGCAAGAAAATGATTGAGATCGACAACGTACACAAATCCTTCGGCAACCTGGAGGTGGTCAAGGGCGTGAACCTGACCGTGAGCAAGGGTGAAGTGGTGTCGATCATCGGTGGCTCGGGCTCGGGCAAGTCGACCCTGCTGATGTGCATCAACGGCCTGGAGCCGATTCAGAAAGGCAATATCCGCGTGGACGGTGTCGAGGTTCACCACAGCGCCACCGACCTCAATCGCCTGCGGCAGAAGATCGGCATCGTGTTCCAGCAATGGAACGCCTTTCCGCACCTGACCGTGATGGAGAACGTGATGCTGGCGCCGCGCAAAGTCCTCGGAAAAAGCAAGGCTGAAGCCGAGGAGCTGGCGGTGCGGCAACTGACCCACGTGGGGTTGGGTGACAAGCTCAAGGCCTTTCCCGGCAAATTGTCCGGCGGTCAGCAGCAGCGCATGGCCATCGCCCGCGCCCTGGCCATGTCACCGGATTACATGTTGTTCGACGAAGCCACCTCGGCCCTCGATCCGCAACTGGTGGGCGAAGTGCTGGACACCATGCGCATGCTCGCCGAAGACGGCATGACCATGGTGTTGGTGACCCACGAGATTCGCTTCGCTCGCGACGTGTCGGACCGCGTGGCGTTTTTCCGCAATGGCCTGGTGCACGAGATCGGCACGCCCGAGCAAGTTATCGGCAACCCGGTGCATGCGGAAACGGCGGCGTTTCTTAAATCGGTGAAGTAACGGATGGCCCATCGCGGGCTTGCCCGCGATGAGGCCCTAACAGGCAACAAAAGGATCAAGTCATGCGCTCATCGAAAGTCATACATGTCGTCAGCTGCCACGCCGAAGGCGAAGTCGGCGATGTCATCGTTGGGGGCGTTGCCCCGCCACCAGGCGCCACCGTCTGGGAACAATCACGCTGGATCGCCCGGGATGAAACCCTGCGCAATTTCGTGCTCAACGAACCACGCGGGGGAGTATTTCGCCACGTCAATCTGCTGGTGCCGGCCAAGGACCCACGGGCGCAAATGGCCTGGATCATCATGGAACCGGCAGACACCCCACCGATGTCCGGCTCCAACTCGCTGTGTGTCGCCACGGTGTTGCTCGACACCGGTATTCTGCCGATGACCGAACCGCAAACCCGGCTGGTACTCGAAGCCCCGGGCGGGCTGATCGAGGCCGTCGCCGATTGCCGCGATGGCAAGGTCGAGCGGGTGGAAATCAAGAACGTACCCTCCTTCGCTGACCGTCTTGATGCGTGGATCGAAGTCGAAGGCCTGGGCTCACTGCAAGTTGACACTGCGTACGGTGGCGACAGTTTTGTGATCGCCGATGCCAAGCGCCTGGGGTTCTCCATCCGTCCCGACGAGGCGGCTGACCTGGTCGAGGCCGGGCTGAAAATCACCCGGGCGGCCAACGAACAACTGGGCTTCGTACATCCGCTGAACCCCGAGTGGTCGCACATTTCCTTCTGCCAGATCGCCGCGCCCATCGTCCATGAAAACGGCATCGCCACCGGCGCCAATGCGGTGGTGATTCAACCCGGCAAAATCGACCGCTCACCCACCGGCACCGGCTGCTCGGCGCGCATGGCGGTGTTGCAAGCCAAGGGTTTGATGCAGGTGGGCGATCGTTTTATTGGCCGCTCGATCATCGGTTCCGAGTTCCACTGCCGCATCGATTCGCTGACGGAGGTGGCCGGTCGACCGGCGATCTACCCGTGTATTTCCGGACGAGCCTGGATCACCGGGACTCATCAGTTGCTGCTCGATCCGAGCGATCCATGGCCACAAGGCTACCGACTGTCTGACACCTGGCCTGGCGCCTGATCCCTGCCGTCGAAACACTGACCAACGGCTAGCAAAAACCCCTTGAAACCCGAAAAAAGCGCTAGCCGAATTTACTCACTTGCAATATCGTATACGAAATACGAACGAACCCATCGGAGGCAACAATGAGCAAACGCATTAACTGGAGTGGCGTCTTCCCCGCGGTGACCACTCAATTCAACGACGACTTTTCCATCAACCTGGAAAAAACCCATCAGGTGATTTCCAACGTGATCCGTGACGGCGTGTCGGGCCTGGTGGTGTGCGGTTCCGTGGGGGAAAACACCTCGCTGACCGCCGAAGAAAAAATCGCCGTGACCGAAGTCGCGGTCGACGCCGCTCGCGGTCGCGTTCCGGTGATCTGCGGAGTAGCTGAGTTCACCAGTGTGGCCGCCGCCAAAGTCGCAAACGCAGTACGCCGTGTGGGCGTCGACGGCGTCATGCTGATGCCGGCACTGGTCTACGGCTCCAAGCCGTTCGAAACCGCCGAGCATTACCGTTACGTGGCAAAAAACGCCGACGTACCGCTGATGGTCTACAACAACCCGCCGATCTACAAAAACGATGTCACCCCGGACATCCTGATATCCCTGGCCGACTGCGACAACGTGGTGTGCTTCAAGGACTCCTCTGGCGACACGCGCCGTTTCATCGACGTGCGCAATGAAGTCGGTGATCGTTTTGTGCTGTTCGCCGGTCTCGACGACGTGGTGCTGGAAAGCATTGCGGTGGGCGCCGAAGGCTGGGTCTCGGGGATGTCCAACGTGTTCCCCAAAGAAGGCGAAACCATCTTCCGCCTGGCCAAGGCCGGTCGCTTCGCCGAAGCCATGCCGATCTACGAATGGTTGATGCCGATCCTGCACCTCGACGCCCGTGCCGACCTGGTGCAGTGCATCAAGCTGTGCGAAGCCATCGCCGGTCGCGGCAGCGCGCTGACCCGTCCACCACGCCTGGCCCTGCCGGAAGCTGACCGCGTGTTCGTCGAGCAGATCATGGCCAAGGCCCTGGCCAACCGTCCGGAGCTGCCGGACGTCGGTCTCTGAGTGATTGCCGGGCGGGCCCTTAGGGGCCCGAACCGGCTGCCTGTTTTTGCGCCCCCACAGGAAACGTCAGCATGTCCAATCCCCCAAGCTCGTCCAGCGCAACCACACCCTCGGGACTCAAGCGCGTCGTGGCAGCCGCCATGGCCGGCACCGTCGCCGAATGGTATGAATTCTTTCTCTACGGCACCGCCTCGGCACTGGTCTTCGGCCAGTTGTTCTTTCGCCAGACCGGCAACCCGGTCGACGGCATCCTCGCCGCTTTCGCCTTGTACGCCGTCGGGTTTCTCGCCCGTCCGTTGGGTGGCCTGGTGTTCGGTCACTACGGTGACAAATTCGGCCGCAAGCGTCTGCTGCAACTGAGTCTGGTGGTGGTCGGCATCACCACGTTCCTGATGGGTTGCCTGCCCGGTTTCGATCAGATCGGCTATGCAGCGCCGGTGTTGCTGGTGCTGTTGCGGTTGATTCAGGGGTTCGCTTTTGGCGGTGAATGGGGCGGTGCGATTCTGTTGGTGTCCGAACATTGTCCGGACAATCGTCGAGGCTTCTGGGCCAGTTGGCCGCAGGCCGGTGTCCCGGCCGGCAACCTGGTGGCCACCCTCGCCCTGTTGCTGTTGTCGTCGACCCTGTCGCAAGAACAATTCCTCGCGTGGGGCTGGCGCGTTGCGTTCTGGTTCTCGGCGGTGGTGGTGCTGATCGGCTACTGGATTCGTACCAGCGTCGATGACGCACCGATCTTCAAGGAAGCCCAGGCCCGGCAGGCGCAAAACAAGCATCAGCAACTGGGTGTGGTCGAAGTGTTGCGTCACCACTGGCGCGCCGTGTTGGTCGGTATCGGTGCGCGGTTTGCCGAAAACATCCTCTATTACACCGTCGTGACGTTCTCGATCACCTACCTGAAACTGGTGGTGCACAAGGACACGTCACAGATCCTGTTGCTGATGTTCGGCGCGCACTTGCTGCACTTCTTCCTGATCCCGCTGATGGGGTATCTGTCTGACCTGGTCGGGCGTAAACCGGTGTACCTGACCGGCGCGGTGCTCACGGCGTTCTGGGGTTTTATCGGTTTCCCGATGATGGATACCGGCAACAACTGGCTGATCATGGCGGCCATTACCCTGGGCCTGGCCATTGAATCGATGACTTATGCGCCCTACTCGGCGCTGATGGCCGAGATGTTCCCGACCCACGTGCGCTACACCGCGCTGTCCCTGTGCTATCAGGTGGCGCCGATCTTCGCCGGTTCGCTGGCCCCGCTGATCGCCCTCACCCTGCTCAACAAGTACAACAGTTCGACACCCATCGCTTTCTACCTGGTCGGCGCCGCGCTGATTTCGATAGTTGCCGTCGGGCTGACGCGTGAAACCCGTGGCAAGTCGCTGCATCAGGTGGACAGTGAATCCGCGGCGCGGATTGCTGGCCTGGACAGCACCGAACCGGCCACCACTCGCCGAGGCGATTCGCTGGCCTGATCCCCCTTCCCCTACAGGAGTTTTCCATGCCCGAGATCATCGGCCACAACTACATCGGCGGTGCGCGCAGCGCCGCCGGTACTGTCACCTTGCGAAGCCATGACGCCAGCACCGGTGAAGCGCTGCCCTATTCGTTCATGCAGGCCACGGGTGAGGAAGTCGATGCCGCAGCCCAAGCGGCCGCTGCCGCTTACCCGGCATTTCGGGCTCTGTCGGCGAGTCGGCGCGCCGAGTTTCTTGAGGCCATCGCCGCGCAACTGGATGCCTTGGATGATGACTTCGTTGCGCTGGTAACCCGTGAAACGGCGTTGCCTGCCGGGCGCATACAAGGCGAGCGTGGGCGCACCAGCGGCCAGATGCGTCTGTTCGCCCAGGTTCTGCGCCGTGGCGATTTCTATGGCGCGCGCATCGACCGGGCCTTGCCCGAGCGTCAGCCGCTGCCACGGGTCGATCTGCGTCAGTACCGGATCGGCGTCGGCCCGGTGGCGGTGTTCGGCGCGAGCAATTTCCCGCTGGCATTTTCCACCGCCGGCGGCGATACCGCAGCCGCCCTCGCAGCGGGTTGCCCGGTGGTGTTCAAGGCTCACAGCGGGCACATGGCGACCGCCGAGCGGGTGGCCGATGCGATCCTGCGCGCCGCCGAGCAAACCGACATGCCCAACGGCGTGTTCAACATGATCTACGGTGCCGGCGTCGGCGAAGCACTGGTCAAGCATCCGGCCATTCAAGCCGTGGGGTTCACCGGTTCACTCAAGGGCGGTCGCGCCCTCTGCGATATGGCCGCCGCCCGGAAGCAGCCGATCCCGGTGTTTGCCGAAATGAGCAGCATCAACCCAGTAGTGGTGTTGCCCGAAGCGCTACAAGTGCGTGGCGAGAAAATCGCCAGCGAGCTGGTGGCATCGGTAGTCCAAGGTTGTGGTCAGTTCTGTACCAATCCGGGGCTGATCATTGGCATTCGCTCCTCGACGTTCAGTGCGTTCACCGCAAGGCTGAGTCACTTGATGAACGAGCAGCCGGCTCAAACCATGCTCAACAGCGGGACACTCGCCAGCTACGGCACGGGTGTGCAAGCCCTGCTGCGCCATCCGGGTATCAGTCATCTGGCCGGCAAGGTCCAACAAGGCAATCAAGCTCAACCGCAGCTGTTCAAGGCTGACGTCAATCTGCTGCTTGATGGTGATCCGTTGTTGCAGGAAGAAGTGTTCGGCCCGACCACCCTCATCGTCGAAGTGGCCGACAAGGCAGAACTGCACCAAGCGCTGCACAGCCTGCACGGTCAGCTTACGGCCACATTGATTGCCGAGGCTGGCGACCTGCGAACCCATGGTGAACTGCTGCCACTGCTGGAACAAAAGGTCGGCCGCGTGCTGTTCAATGGCTACCCGACCGGTGTTGAAGTGTGCGATGCGATGGTGCATGGCGGGCCTTATCCGGCCACTTCCGACGCCCGTGGCACATCGGTCGGCACCTTGGCCATCGAGCGCTTTCTGCGTCCGGTTTGCTACCAGAATTGCCCGGATGCGTTGTTGCCCGAAGCGCTTCAAAACGCCAACCCGCTGGGGATCAATCGCCTGGTCGATGGCCATAACCACTGCGAACAGTTGTAAACCGAACGGGCGCCATGGGCGCCCGTCTTCTTTTAATCCAGCAATGCCTTCAAGTCGTTGTACAAGGCCTGCGGGATTTGCACCCCTTCCACCAGACTGCGCGCCCGCGCTTCATATCGCCGTTGCGACGGCAAGCGGGCACCTTGCCCTTGTATGCTTTCGAACAACGTTTCGGCACGCGCCAGGTGCTGCTCGGTGGCCTCGCCGAGAAAACGTCGCGGATCAAGTGCGATGATCAGCTCGCCATGGTACGGCGACGACTTGCTKCCAGCGTCATAGGCCAGCGATTCGGCACTGGTCAAGTCACCAATCAACGGCCCGGCAATCAGCTCCACCATCGCGGCCAGCGCCGAGCCCTTGTGCCCGCCAAACGTCAACATCGCGCCGGCATCGAGCACCACATTGGCATCGGTACTCGGTTGCCCGTCGGCGTCCACTCCCCACCCTTCGGGGATCGGCTTGCCGGCACGCCGATGCAGTTCGATATCGCCACGGGCAATCGCACTGGTGGCGAAGTCGAACACGAATGGATCTTTACCCGCACGCGGCCAACCGAACGCGATGGGATTGGTGCCGAACACGGGCTGGCTTCCCCCCGCAGGCGCGACCCAGGCATGGCTCGGATTGCAGGCCAGCGCCACCAGGCCGGCGGCGGTCAGTTGTTCGATCTCCACCCATAGTGCAGAGAAATGCACGCAGCGGTTAATGGCCAGCGCCGCAATTCCGTTTGCCCGGGTTTTCTCCTCCAGCAGCGGCAGACCGGCCTGGAAAGCCAGCTGCGAGAACCCACCCGCCGCATCGACACGCACGATCGAAGGGGCCTGATCGATCACCAGCGGCTCGGCATCGGCCCGCACTTTGCCGGCGCGCAGCGAATTGACGCAGCCCAGAATCCGGTACAAACCATGGGAGGCACAGCCATCGCGCTCGCCGGCAATCACCGTGGCGGCTACCGCTTGGGCGTGTGCAGCGTTGAAACCGTTGTGCAGCAGGATCGATTCGGCCAGCGTGCGGGCTTCGATCAGGGACAGTCGGATCATAATCAACTCCTTGGACAGACCGTCCAGACTGGCCCATTCCAAGCGTTGCGGCTTGAGCGCTTTAGGCAAGATTGATGACGAATTGGGCATACCCGTGGTGCCGTTACACCAAGCGATCACTCGGATTTTTCCTACACATCAGTGGCTTCATGCCTACAAAGTGTTGGCCTCTAGTGCGGCACTATCAGGCCATATTTCTATAATGAAGATCATTTGCGATGAATAAACCTTCGCTCCGCGCACTGGTTCTTGAGGACCATCCCTTTCAGCGAGCGTTTGCAGTCAAGGTACTCCAACACTTGGGGTGCACCGAGATCTTCCAGGCTGAAGACGGATCACAGGCGCTGGCACTGTTACAACAGGTGGGCGCCGTGGATATCACGCTGTGCGATCTGCGAATGAATGGCATGGATGGCCTGGAATTCTTGCAGCAGGCCAGCCACTCCAATTTGGTCGGCGCGATCATCATCAGCAGTTCGATGTCTTTGGATCTGCGGTATTCGGTACAGAAAATTATCTCTTTGTTGGGTATGCAGTTACTGGGCGATGTCGGCAAACCCCTGCAACCGGAAGTGTTGGCACCGTTATTGGAGAAGTACTCGGCCAGCTCATACAAGCCCTCCAGTCGAGCCCCGGACCTGGTCCTGCCTGATTGCCAGGAAGTCACCCAGGCCTTGCGTGACCGTCAGATCAAGGCGTATTACCAGCCAAAAATCAATCTGCGTACCGGCGAGATGTATGGCGTCGAAGTACTCGCCCGGTGGCTACACCCCATCAAGGGAATTTTATCGCCCGCGGTCTTCCTGCCGACGCTTGAGCGGTGCGAGATGATGGACGAGTTGCTGTTCGACCAGTTGAACCAGGCCTTGGCGCTGCAGAAACAATTGCGCGAAAAAGACATCGCCCTGAATTTCGCTTTCAACCTGCAAACGTCTCAACTGGTGGGCGGTCAACTGACGCAGCGGATCAAATCGATACTGGATCACTTCGACCTGCCAGGCGATGGCCTGACGTTTGAGTTGACCGAGGGCGGGCTTTTGGACGCGACAGCGGCCAGCCTTGAAACACTGGTTCGGCTTCGCATGATGGGTTGCCAACTGTCCATTGATGACTTTGGCGCCGGATTTTCCTCCTTGAAGCGTTTGTGCCAGTTGCCGTTCAACGAAATCAAACTGGATGGCGAGTTCGTGCGCACCTTGCACGAGCCACGCTGCCAGGCAGTTATCAGCAGCACGCTCGCACTGGGCGACTCATTGGGCATGTCAGTTGTCATCGAGGGGATCGAAACCCTGGAGCAACGAGACACGCTGCTTGATCTGGGTTGTTCAAGGGGGCAAGGATATTTTTATGCCAGCCCCATGAGCAGCGCAGATTTGCTGTCGCGTCTATCCCCTGCATCTCTCCCATGAACCCCGTGCAAACGCCAGAAACGACGAAGGCCCCATAGGGGCCTTCTTTTTTGCAGCACTGTTTCAGCAGGCAGTGGCGCTAAATTCAACGCTATTGGGAGACAGGAGCAGCAGCGCCCTCCTCGGCATTGATGTTCAGCACCTGGGCACAGGATGGCGGCAAGAACAGATACGACTGCGCAACTTTATTGTCGTCGAACATCACCTTGTACTGGCAAACCATTGGCTCGCGGGTACCGGGCCGTGGGAATTTGAAGAGGTAGTCCCACTCGCGAACGTTGAACATCGCTTCGGAGAAGTGCGGCAAACCAATCAGTTCATAAAGCTGCGGCTTGGTCAGGCCGGGCACGACCTTGCGCAAGTTCTCCACGCTCACATAACTGCCTTCGGTACGGCTGGCATCCTTGAGCGCCGGGAACACTGGGGCACTGGACTTGCCATGATCATCAACATGGCTTGGGTTGGTACCGCAACCTGCCAGCGTCGCGGCCAGGCACGCGCTCAGAAACAGGCTCACCTGTGATGTATTGGGCTTTTGCATAAGATTCTCGACACGATAAATAGGAAGAGGAGCCCGGCCTGCGCCGGGCTCTGGATCAACGTGAAAGGGTTACCACTGATAACCCACACCCACCGATGCGCCGAAGTCGCGCTGGGTGTTGGTGGTGGCTTGCATTTTGGTGACCCACCGGCCGTTATCGGAGATCCGCGACACGCCCAACGCCATCGCCGATTCCCCGCGATAGGTGCCCAAGGAACCGGAGGTCATACTTGCTCCAGCGGTATAGGGCTGAGGCAGTGCGGCCATGGCCATTGCACCGGCGATACCGGCACTCAAGTCGCTGTCCAGCTCTTTGATATTTTTGTTCAGCGAGTTGTAGACCGAATTGGTGTAGGCATTGGCGTTGTTGGTGGCGTCAGCCAATCCCTTGTTCAACTGGCTAAGGTTGACCGCGTCCGTCGGCGCCGTGCCGGCGGCCACATGGGTGATCTGTCGCTCGTTGCCCGCAGCGCCTACCGAAACACTGTTGGCGCGATCAGCCACCGAGTTGGCACCCAGCGCTACCGAGTTGTCCGCCTTGGCGGTGGAACCATTGCCGATTGCCGTCGAGTTGTTACCCGCGGCAATAGCGTTGGTGCCGACGGCCGAACTGTTCTTGCCTGATGCCTTGGCACCCGCACCACCGGCCATCGAGTCGTCGCCTGTCGCTGACGGTTTTGCCAGGTTGCTCGTGTTGTTGACCTGGAACATGCCGTCAGTGCCTTTTTGCAGGTTAGTGACATTCGTCACCGCCTGGGTCACACGGTTGTCGACGTCGGTCACCCGTTTGTCCTGATTCGCAACGGAGTTGTTGATCGAGCTGATCGAGTCATCGGTGTACTTCTTCGACTCGGCCACAGCGCCATCGAGCTGACGCAGGTTAACCGCATCGGTGGCTTCCTTACCGTCCGCGAGGTTGCTGAGTGTGCGAGTTTCGCCCGTTGCTGCGTTGCCGATGGAGGCCGTACCTGCGGTGGTGTTATTGGCACCGGAGTACTTGCCGGTATAGTTTTCAGCACCACGACCGCCATCGCTGGCCCCGCTACCCAACGCAACGCTGCCATTGGCAGAAGCCTTTGCGCCTTCGCCCACGGCAACAGCCCCATTGCCCGCCGCATTCGCACCGTTCCCCGAAGCCACGGAGCCTGCGCCCGACGCTACGGCATTCGGCCCCATGGCAATCGACTCGGCCCCACTGGCCACCGAATCAGCACCCGAGGAGTTGGCACGGAAATACTTGATGCCCCCACCGTTGTTGATCGTGTTGAAGCTGTTTTCGATAGTCGTTACCCGATTATCGATGCCGGTAACCTGTCGGCCCAAGGCATACAACTGCGAACCGTTGACCGCATCCGTGGAGTTGGCGCTCAGATCTCCCGCACCCACGTTGGTGATCTTGTTAACGGTGACACCGCCATGGCTGGCACTGAAAGCCCCCAGGCTGGTATCCCACAGCAGTGCGTCATTTTTGAGGCTTGTGATGTTGGTGGTGTTGTTGCTCACCTGGTTATTGGTTTGATTGAGCTGCGACATGTTCACCGCATCGCTGTCATCTACACCGTTCGCCACGTTGGTGATCGTGGTGCCACCGGTGTGGGTGCTGCTGTCGTAGGTATTGCCACCCAGGGTAATGGTGTTATGGGTACTGTCGTCATATTTGACCACGTCGGCCACAGAGGCAGCGGCGCCCGCAGCGACGGCTTTCAATTGTTCGACGTTAACCGCATCGGCATCGTCTGCACCGGCGGAGAGGCCAGTGATGCGGCGGTCGCCGATGTTGACTTCGCCTGTTGCGGTCCCTGCGACCAGATAAGCCTTGTGCCCCAAGGTGCTGCCGTCTGCTACCGAGCCTGCGCCCAATGCGACGCTGCCGTCGTGGCTCGCTACCGCGCCCATGCCGATCGCCACTGCATCCTGACCTGACGCTACCGAGTCGGTGCCGGTGGAGTTGGCATGGAAGTACTTGGTGCCGGTCTCGTAGAGGTTGGTCAGCGAATTACCCAGGGTGGTGATGCTGTTATTGGTTTGGGTCAATTGGGAGAAGTTCACCGCATCACTTGGCGCCTTGCCATCCGCCACGTTAGTGATACGGGTGCCGCCGGTGTGAGTGCTGTTGTCGTAGGTAGTGCCACCCAGAGTAATAGCGTTGTGGGTGCCGTCGTCATACTTGACCGCATCAGCGTCGACAGCGGCGATGGCCTGATTGGTCGCGTGCAGCTGGCTGCCATTGATGGCGTCGGTGCTGGTGGAATTGACCTGGCCAGCCGCCAGGTTAATGATCTGGCGCTCGCCGTTGACCGAACCCACACTCACCACGCCAGTGGGTGACCCGCCCGCGTAGTTGTAGGTCGTGCCGTTGATGATGCCGGTGGGCGTGGCCACGACAGCTCTGTCGGTGCTGTTGTTGCCAAGCACTACGCTGTTGTCTTGCGTGGTGGTGATGTTATTGCCGACCACGAATGTGTTGTTATTCGCGATAACGTTTCCGTTGCCGAGGCTGTAGCTGCTGTTGCCGGATACGCCGCTAAAACTGACAGAGCTTCCGGACCCGATGGCACCGGATTTATTGCCGGTGACTACGTTCAGATCGCCGATACCGATGCTGGCTGTGCCCTCGGCACGAGCACCAGTACCCAGTGCGATGGCGCTGGCCCCGGAAGCTTTTGCTGATTCACCTATCGCAGTGGCCCTCGAATTATTCGCCACCGCCAGATAACCGATACCCGTGCTGTTGAAGCCCGATGCAGTGGTCCAAGTACCTATCGCGACCGCATTCGCACCTGAAGCAATCGGAGCATTACCGATACTGACAGCACTGTAGCCGGTGGCTTTGGTGCCTGAACCAATGGCAACCGTATAACCTTCAGACGCAATAGCCGAGAAACCCAAGGCCAAAGATTTCACGATACTGGTGTTACCGCTCACTCCCGAAGTTGCGCCTTGACCAATTGCCATAGTTTCCGTCCCGTAGGCGGCCGCCCCGGTCCCGAGCGCGATGGCGTTGTACATTTGGGCCTTCGAGTTCTTGCCGATGGCTATTGCGCCGCCTATGTGCCCATCGGGCGCTATAGCGCCATTAGCGTTCGCACCACTACCCAGCGCCAGGTCATCCACCTCTGATGCGCTGGCTTTCTCGCCGCATGCGAGAGCATTGTCCCCAGAGGCTGTGGGCGCGGTCACCCATGTGCCATTGACCAAACAGGTATTGCCTGCGTAAGCAACGTTTAGGGAGCCGGCGCCAAACAACAATGCTGCAGCGGCAAGCTTAGTTACCGAATTGATCTTCTTGTGGCCGCTGGCCGCAACGCTCCCGATAAACAGTTCCACGCTCGACGCAGCGGCAGTGGTTGCGTCGCGGGGGGCGCCTAAACGATTGGATTTGGTCTTGGCAGTTGCAAGTTCCGAAGCAACACCCCAAGTATTGAGTGCCGCATTCCAAACCAACCTGAATATTTTGTTCATTACGCTACATTTCCTGCTGAGGGGGCTTGGGCCCACAGATGAACTACCCGAGGCCATGGGGCGACTGTAGATAAGTTCATTGGTGTTTAATGTAGGAAACTTCCTAGCGTTATTACCTCGCTAACATATTTCGGCGCACTACTGGCCCACCTGCTTTTGTTAGGAAATTTCCTACAAGTAGTTGGCTTTCGCCTTACATTTCCAACAATAGGATGATGTAACTGAATATCGATGAGAGGTGCTTGATAGAGTTGATGTTAGGCCGCGATAGTTTTAATTAAGTTGACGTGCAAGGGCGGCTGTTTTTTCTATCAGGCACATTTGGCCATTCATGCTTCGCTGAGCGAGCATCGCAGGAAGTCTTCTATTGGTTAAAACGAGGGGCACTAGGGGCGATACAAGGAAGTTAACGGCTTTGTAGTGTTCTGGTGTTCCCTGGCGAATCCGGCATAAACCCAGTTTATGCCGTGATTGATTTCCGGCCCGGTCAAAACAACCGGCCTTTCGGCCTCTGCGTTCAAGCCACGTAGAGGCTCAGCTTCTCGGCCAATTGCTCCATCTCTTGTTGTAGCTCATCCACCGCTTGAGCCAATTGAGAGGTGTCGCGGCCATTGCAAACCTCTTCAAGACGTTCACAGCACTCGATCAGTCGTTGCGCCCTGATGATTCGCGCGCCCCCCTTCACTCGGTGAGCCAGGTCAGACAATGCATTCAGGTCGTGTTGGGTAAACAACTTGATCAGCCGCGCCATGTCTTCTTCGTTCGCGGTGGACAGATCATCAATCAGGCTATTGATCGACGCTTTGTCTCCCCTGGTCAGTTGCTCGACACTGGTCAGGTCAATCTCGTTGCTGCGCTGGATCGAGGTCTCCACCTCACTGCGTACAACAGGCACTACGGCATCCAGGCACGACTTCAACTCCTCCAGCCCGATAGGCTTGAACAGGCAGTCGTCCATACCCGCCTTGATGCAACGGGTCAGCTCTTCCTGTTGGGCGTTTGCGGTAAAACCCAGAATCAAACACGGTGCGAGGCCTTTGGTGTGTTCCTCTTCGCGAATGGCTTGAGTCAACTGATAGCCATTCATCACCGGCATGTTGCAGTCGGTGATCACCACATCGAACCATTGACTGCGCCAGGCTTGCAGACCCAGCCTGCCGTCTACGGCATCACTCACCCGGTGTCCCAGGTGGCTCAGTTGCTGAGACACCAGAAGTCGATTGGCAGGATAGTCGTCAACCACCAACACATTCAGCACCTGATGTTGCGCGGCAGTTTCATGCGGCATCATCCCGGGCAGTTCAGCCAGTGGTTCCAGCGTTGGCAGACTCATGAGTACTTCAACCTTTGTACCCTTGCCGAAAACGCTGCTCATGAGCAAACGCCCACCCATCATTTCGCACAGCGTCCGACTGATCACCAACCCCAACCCGGAACCACTGCGCCCGGATTGAGTGTTGTTGCTTGCCTGGGTAAACGGGCTGAACAAGCTCTGCTGATCCTCCTCCGAAATGCCGATACCGGTGTCTTCAATGACGAGGGCGACGGCCATGAACTGCGGATTTTTGGCGGGGCGTGCCTGCATGCTCAATCGCACCTGGCCGTCCTGGGTGAACTTGATCGCGTTACTCAGCAGGTTGGAAACAATCTGTTTGAAGCGTAAAGGGTCAATGAGCACATCACTCTGCATCTGGAAGTCCAGATCCAGTAGCAGGCTCAGACGCTTTTGCCGGGCGACACCTTCGAACACCCGCAATACTGACTCCAGAAGCTCACGTAAATTGGCCCTCTCTGGCGACAGCGACAAACGCCCGGACTCGATTCGGGCGATGTCCAGAATATCGCCGATCAAATCCAGCAGGCCACGAGCAGCGCCAGACGCAACTTCAATCGCAAACCGGTCCGTTACGCCTTGATCGGCCTTTTTCATCGCCAGCTCAAGCATGCCGATGATTGCATTCATAGGCGTGCGGATTTCATGGCTCATCGTCGCCAAAAACAGACTTTTGGCCCGATTGGCATCATCGGCATGTTCCTTGGCCTCATCGGCGATCTCCTTCGCCTCACGCAATTGTCCGACAAGTGCCTGGCGTTCACTGATGTCAATCCATCCGGCAATCACCCCACCTACTTCGCCATTACTGTCGCGATAAGGCAGCATCCAGTGATAAATCTCCAGTTTACGGCCATCCAGCATCGTTATTTCACGGTCTCGAACCATCGGCGAGCCCCTGCTGATGATCCGCTGAAACTCCTCCTCGTAACTCCTTGCGTCCTCAGGGCAGAGCAACTTCACTTTGGTCTTTCCAACCACATCCTCGCGCTCGACCCTAAAGGCATTGAGGTAACTGGAATTACAAATCAACAAAACCCCATTGCGGTCCCGGATGTAGATCGGATGGGGTGTTCCATCAATCAAGACCCGCATAAATTCCAGTTGCTCGTTGAGTGCCCGCTCAGCCTCATCGCGCCTGCGCAACGCCACCTTCATATAGGCGATCCATATCAGCGCCAGCGCCAACAACACCAACACGCCACCAATAGCCTGGATGAAGAGCGTTCTGTTACGCGTCCAATAGCTGTCTTCGATCAACACATCGTTACGCCAGCGATTCGTTACTTCATCCATTTCCTCGGGTGGAATGCTCAGCAACGCCTTGTCGAGAATGGAATGGAGCTCCAATGCCCCGCGGCTTGTCGCGAAGGCCATGCGCGCAAAGTCGTTACCGATGGTGCTGACGACTCGTAACTGCCCGTCAAAATGATGATTTACCGTGTAATTGCTGATGATCAGCGGACCAACCATTGCATCCGCTTCACCATGCAGGACCAGACTCATAGCATGTTCAGAGTTGTCAGCATCGACGAGCAGGATCTTGGGAAAGTTGGCCGCCAGCCATTCGTGCATGCCCGTACTGCGAGCCAGCGCCAAGCGTTTGCCAGCGAGTTTTTCGGGCGCAAATGAAATGTCGGTGTTCGCTTTGGCAATCAGCACATAGGGCGAAGACAAGTAAGGTCGTGTGAAATGCAAGGCACGCTCGCGCTCCGAACTCGGAGTGAGCGCGGCTATAATTTCGGAATCATTTTTGCCAACATTTTCCACCATCGCAGCAACCGACGGCATTACCCGAATATCAAATTTCAACCCTGTGCGCAGCGATACTTTGCTCAACACATCATGGGCAATACCTGCGTAGTCGCCATTCTTGTTAAAAAATGACAAAGGCGGATACCCCCCCACGACATTGACCCGAACACTGGGGTGCTCATCCAGCCATCGCTGCTCACTGCTACTGAAATTCAGACGCCGCTTGCCTGGCATGCTCTCCCCGCCCGCCCCCCAACGGTTCATGATTTCCATGTGTGCACTCGCTGGAATCGCGTCTACGGCTGCATTGACGACACGAATCAGGGGTTGGTTTGCGCTATTCATGGCAAAGCTGAAGTCGCGAACTTCCATGCGGGAGAAGTCCGCTAACTCGACATTATTTAAAAAATTATTATTGATCAGGTAATTGGCGCTAACAGAATCACCGAGATAAACATCCGCCTGGCCAAACGCTACAGCACCAATGGCACCCAGCATGGAGGGATAAAGCTGCAAGGTGGCTTTAGGGTAAAAAGCGCGGACGGAATCAGGCGACAGGTAGTGGTAAAGCATGGCAATGGTCTTGCCGTTCAGGTCTACCGGCAAATCACTGCTGTCGCCCTTGCGGGTGACCAATGTGGGCTTGTCGTTGGAATAGGGATGGCTGAGCACAATGTTCGGAGACTGCGTCTCGAACTCATTGGCCGTCCCGACAAAATCCACTTCTCCTTTTCTGACCGCGTCCAGCACTTCGCCGCGACTGTCATACCGGCGAATCTCAACCTTGACCCCCAGGAGCTCGGCAATCAACTGCGCATAGTCAACCGTCATCCCTTCCATCTGATCATTATTGATCGTCATATCGAACGCCGCGTAATCGGGAGCCGAGGCCCCCAATACCAATACGGCCTTTGAGCGCAACCAACGCCAATCTCTCCCGTCGAGTGTTACGTGATAAGCACCGTTGACACTGGAACGACCCAACACGCTCAGCGTGCTGGGTTGTGCTTCTACTGGAGAGGTGAAATTGGCCGTGATTACAAGCACGACCAGCGACAGACAGTATGAAAGAGACTTCACCATTTAAAGCAGATCGTTGCGTTTGGCAAAATCTGCCAGATAAACAACGGACGTGACATTAAGCTTCTCGATCAACCGCGCCTTGTAAGTGCTGACGGTCTTGTTACTCAAGAGCATGATGTCACCAATTTCTTTATTGCTGAGCCCATTCGCCAGTTGTTTGAGAATCGCCAGCTCTCTGTTCGAGAGCGTACTAATCAACTCCTCATCGGTTGCGCTTCCATCGCTGCGGCGAACAGAAAGGGCTTGTATATCCGGAAAATAGCTATAACCGGACATGATGACTTTGACACCCCTGATCAGCTCATCAAGACCATCGGTTTTAGAGATGTAGCCCGCCGCACCGGCACTCATGCACCGCATGGAATAAAATTTTGCAGCCAAAGAAGTCAATACCAGAATCTTTGTGCGGACCTCCAACGCTCGAATACGTCGAATAACTTCCAGGCCGTCAAGCTTCGGAATGGTGATGTCCAGCACAACCAGGTCGGGCTCATGAGCAATGACCAGTTGAACGGCATCGGCGCCATTATCAGTTTCCGCGACGACTTCAAAACCTTCATGCGCCAGAAGCATTTTGACTGACGAACGTATAAAAGGATGATCATCTACAACGATTACTTTTAACATGTTAGTCCTTGTTGGCTCCCACTATAACCACGGCGCAATTGATGATGTTAACCCCTCCTCCAAGCCAACAGACAGTTTCATTACATCCTTCTGATCGGCAGGTGCAAGGCTATCATTAGTTTCTGTTACAAATCTGTTACTGGGGTCTTTGGCGCAGCCAGGTCCGAAGAACCTTGGCGCACATCGGCCGTCCCAGAAAAAAACCCTGCCCTTCTTCACACCCCATTTGCACTAATGAGTCTCGTACCCATTTGCTGCCGATGCCTTCAATGACCAGGCTCATATTCAGCGATTGAGCCAGCGCCAGAGTGCTGGTTACCATGGTTTTACTGAAAGGATGATGGAGTGCATTTACAAACTTCTTATCAAGTTTTATCTGGCTGAAAGGCAGGTGACAGAGCAGTTGCAGTGAAGAAGCCCCCAAACCAAAATCATCGATGGCCAGGCCACATCCGAGCATACGCAAGCGCAACAAGTTGTCCCGCGCCTTGGGATCGAGATCAAGCAGACCGCTTTCCGCTACCTCGAAAATCAATGACGAGCCTGAGAGTTCATGTCGCTTAAGCGCGCATTGTATGTCATCCGCCAAATCATCCGAGGCCATCTGCGAGGCATGCAGATTGAAAGCGATCTCGACATTCATGTTTTGCTTGCGCATGTCGCTTAGAAAAGTCAGGCCCTGCTCCAGCACGTGCTCGAACATTTCACCAATCAGGTTGTGCGCCAACACTTCAGCCAGAAAGTCGCGAGGCAACAACAACCCCCGAGTCGGGTGATCCCAACGGACCAGTGCCTCGACGCCAGTAAAGGTGTCTTCGCGCAAAGTGAGTTTGGGTTGATACCAGACCTGAAACTCACCTTGCGCCAATCCCCTGCGAATATCGTAGGCGCTAGGTATTAGTTTCGCTATTTCGGGCTCTACCTTCGATACCCCCCAGCGTTGCCGGTATTGCTGGATTATCCGATGCAAGGGGCGCATCTGCATGGGTTGGCTCATTATCCCCAGCAGCTCAAGGCCGACTAAAAGCGCCGTTCTCTCAAGTGCCCGGCTCACGGTTGGCTGCAAGGTGCCGCAGAGCGCTACGGCCCGGACCATTCCTGTTCTCGCCGCCTGTTGGAGAAACTCCAGATGATTAAGGTCTCTGCCAGCCAAGTCACACAATACGATGTCAACCCCACCTGAGGCCTCTAACTCGAGCAGTGCCTGCCGGACATCCGTTGCTTGAAGGATATCTGTTACGCCCAAGCGCCGGAGCATCATCACATGGATGTTGCGCGTAAATGCGTAGTCATCCAGTACCAGCACCCTCGGGTATTTCATGTTTGGTCGGTCACTCTTCCAGTCTTGATCAGCGCTGAATACTGGTTAAAAAAGTGAGCACTCGCCGTAGGAAACAGCCCTCTTTCCTGTAGGGAATTTCCCAAGGTGTCGGCCAAGCATGCGCAGAGTATCGGAGGTTGCCTAGGTCGATATCGGCCAGTAGCAAATCTGACAGCGAACCCTACACTGACACAGTGGTCACAACCATTGATGGCATCGCAACCGATCAGTGGCCTTGTCCCCTGCAATCAAGAGCGACGCTTGCAATCCACATATTTCAGGGTGCGCCGGATACTCCAGTGGTTTCGGTTCCTGTCTGAGGCAGGCGCTGACTGCTGCTCGCGTCCAATGCTCCCTTATCGGAGTACGCAAATGACTCAATCAACGCGGTTCTTCCTATCGCTCTTCCTCGCGGCAGCCTCATTGGCATCGGCGAGTCTCCTGAACACTGCCG
Organism: Pseudomonas sp. P1_F1_2; assembly: GCF_056405815.1. NCBI lineage: Bacteria > Pseudomonadati > Pseudomonadota > Gammaproteobacteria > Pseudomonadales > Pseudomonadaceae > Pseudomonas > Pseudomonas sp. P1_F1_2. Next base: position 29,630 of record NZ_JBFUBK010000026.1, read on the forward strand.
GTGCGGCCACCGCCGAGGACCTGAATGCCGACTCTCGGCAAGCGTTGCAACTTCTCTACAAATCAACTCCCGCTGCCGAAACCCTCTCGCACAAGGCCAAGGCGATTTTGGTCTTCCCGAAAATCATCAAGGCAGGCCTTGTCTTCGGCGGCAGCTATGGCGAAGGCGTGTTAATGAAGGGCACGAAAGTAGATAACTATTACAACTCTGTCAGTGGGTCATGGGGGCTACAGGCTGGCGCCCAGTCGTATGGCTACGTGCTGTTTCTGATGACCGACAAAGCGGTGAAATATGTCGCTGAAACCAAAGGTTGGGAAATCGGTGTAGGACCCACGGTAGTGGTGGTTGATGAAGGGGTTGCGAAAAACCTTTCCAGCTCGACGCTCAAAGATGACGCGTACGCGTTCATCATCGACCAGCAAGGCTTGATGGCTGGCGTCAGTATTGAAGGAACCAAGATTTCCTTGATAAAACGTTAAATCCCGTTGTTTGGTTGGACATCGGGCGAACAATGCGGTCAGCCATGGCCCTGCGAGCAGCAGGACCATGGCTTGCCCCGATCAGCCACGAATGAACTTCAGCAGCTCTTGATTGACCACATCGGCGTGCGTCGAGCACATTCCGTGGGGGAACTTCTCATACACCTTCAGCGACCCATTTTTCAGCAGTTTGCTCGACAGCAGCGCCGAGTCAGCAATGGGAACGATCTGGTCGTCGTCACCGTGCATGACCAAGGTTGGCACGGTGATCGCCCGCAGGTCATCCGTGAAGTCGGTTTCAGAGAAGGCCTTGATGCACTCGTAATGGGCATTTGCCGCGCCGGCCATGCCTTGGCGCCACCAGTTCTGGATCATGCCCGGCGAAACAGCGGCACCCGGGCGGTTGAAACCGTAGAACGGGCCACTGGCGACATCCAGATAGAACTGAGACCTGTTGGCTGCCAGTTGCTTGCGCATGTCATCGAACACCCCGATGGGAAGACCGCCTGGGTTGGTCGGGGTTTTGACCATGACAGGCGGTACCGCACCAATCAAAATCAGTTTGGCCACGCGTTTCTGCACCTGGCCATACCTGGCGACATAGCGCGTCGCCTCCCCGCCTCCGGTCGAGTGACCGATATGCACAGCGTTGCGTAGATCCAGGTTCTGAACCAACGCCGCGACGTCTGCAGCGTAGTGGTCCATATCGTGGCCGCCGCTCACTTGAGAGGACCTGCCGTGGCCGCGCCGATCATGTGCGATGACGCGATAACCCAAGCCAACGAAGAACAGCGCCTGACTGTCCCAATCATCACTGCTGAGCGGCCACCCATGGTGAAACACGATGGGCTGGGCGTTCTTCGGCCCCCAATCCTTGTAGAAAATGTCAACGCCATCTTGGGTAGTCACTTTGCTCATGATCATGCTTCCACTGTTGATGTCAGGAGAGTTGACGGACGAAATTGCAAGGCAAGGCGCCGAAGAAAACGCCGCCAGTGCGGCGGCACTCAAGCCAAGAACGATAAAATCTCGCCGGTCCGGGCTAGCAGGCCCATTGTTTTTGTTATTGCTCATTTGGTACTCCGCGTCAGTCAGCAGAGACGGGAGCCACAAGGCCCCCGTCTCTGGTCAGGAGATGGCACATACCCTGGATCACTGCCCTTCGAGTTTTTTCACCACTTCGTCGGTCGTCATCACGTCATTGGCGATGTAGCGGAAGTTGACCAGCGCGCTACCGTATCCATCGCCGTCAGGCAGCTTCGGACCGGCGACGGCGTCGCGGACGACAACCACTTCGAAGCCACGCTCCAGGAACTCGCGAAGGTGCGATTCGACGCACAGGTTGGAGGCCATGCCCACGAGGACGATTTTGTCGATCCGTTTCTTGCGCAGTTGCAGCATCAGATCGTTGCTTTGAGGGCCATACAACTTGTGCGGTGAGGCGACGATGGTCTTGCCGTCTTCGATGAAGGGTTTGAACTCCTGCATGAAGTCGGCGCCCGAGTTACGGAAGCCATCAAGTGTCAAGGCGCCCTTGCGATCGAAGAGCCCCAGCTTGTGCTGAACGGTTTCCGCTGGCGCCTCGAACTCCCATTTATGATCGTGGGGATAGTAGTAGTGCGGCGAGATAGCGACCGTCGCTCCGGCCTTTTTGAACGCCGTGAACAGCTTGCTCAGATGCGGAACCAGATTTTGCTCGGTAACGCTCTGACCGAAGACTGACCAGCCCGCGCCCTCTGGACTCATGAAATCGATCTGCGGGTCGATCACGACCAGCGCGGTTCGGCTGGAATCCCACTCAAAGGTGGAGGCTGGGAGCGCGGGTTTGACCGGGTCGGCATACGGGTCCTCGGCGGCGGCGCCAATGCCCGGTGCAATCAGGAACGCCGCGAGCAAGGTGGCGCAGGCGATCATTTTTCCGGGGGTAGTTCTGTTGAAGGTCATTTGCACGTCCTCAAGGGTGGGGGTGCATTTACGGTACGGCGAGAAGACGGCACGAAATGGACATTTATCCCTGGATTTCGGCCGACACGCGCAGCCACCTTGCAGGAGGCGGATGGGCTCGCTACTCCTTCGTGACCTTCCAGACAGCACGCGCGTACTATGGCTTCCCCCATTCAGACTTTGGGCGTTCCGTTCATGCAGCGTCACATGTGTTTCCTGGTCTACCCAGGCTTCGTATTGCTGGATCTGAGCGGCCCGCTCGAAGCCTTCACCAACGCCAATCGCGCGCGCCCTTCGAGCTATCGATTCACGGTCGCGTCACTGGAGGGCGGGTTGATCCACGCGTCGAGCGGACTGCAAGTGGCGACTGAAACCATGCAGGTTGTCGAGCGCCTCGACACGCTCATCATCGTCGGCGCACCAACTGCCCCAATCGATGACCGGATGATGCCGATGGCGGCTGCGATACGGGACATGTCCCCGCGCTCTCGCCGCACGGCCAGTGTCTGTACCGGCGCCTTCCTGCTCGCCGAGAGCGGCCTGCTCGACGGTCGCGTCGCGACCACGCATTGGAACTATGYGCCGCAGTTGCAAGCACGCTATCCGTTGCTGCGCGTGGACGGCGATCGAATCTGGACCGAAGACGGGAATGTCTGGACGTCCGCCGGCATGTCGGCGGGCATCGACATGGCCCTGGCCATGATCGAACAAGACCTGGGCAAAGAGGTGTCGCGTTCCGTCGCGCGCATGCTGGTGGTTTACTACCGGCGACCGGGGGGTCAATACCAGTTCTCTTCGCTGCTGGATTTCGACCCGGGCTCGGATCGCATCCGCACGGTGCTGAGCTACGCGCGCGATCATCTGCGTGACGATCTGTCCGTTGAACGACTGGCCGACGTCACCCATATGAGCGTGCGCCAGTTTGGTCGCGTATTCGCAGCGGCTATCGGAGTGACTCCGGCGAAAGCGATCGAGCGCCTGCGTATCGAGTCAGCGCGGCCTCTGGTCGAGGACGGACACCAAACCTTCGAGGAGATCGCCAGGTGCTTCGGCTTCGGCGATGCCGATCACATGCTGCGCAGCTTCGTGCGAGTCGTAGGGCGCACGCCGCAAGAACTGCGGCGCAGTGCCCGACAGTCCAAAGATACTGGCGGGGCTGGGAGAAAGGAGGATCAAACGTCGGCGTAAGCGAGGCGCTCAGCGTTGATCAAGCAGCGAACTCGCCAACAACGCCTCCAACCCCATCGGCTTGGCAAAGTAGTAACCCTGGGCCTGCTCAGCGCCGATTTCGCGCAGCAAGTCCAGGGTCGCTTTGTCCTCGACACCTTCGGCCACCACACTCAGGTCCAGCGATTCGGCCATGCGCACAATCGCCCGCACGATGGCGCGACTGCGAGCACTGGTGGTCAGTTCGAGGATGAACGACTTGTCGATCTTCAGGCCGCTGAAACGGTATTGATGCACATAGCTCAGGGATGAAAACCCTGCACCGAAGTCATCGAGCACCACCGACATGCCGTTGTCGGCCAGTTGCTGCATGGTCAGTCGGGCAATGGCCGGCTCAGCCACCAGCGCACCTTCGGTCAACTCCAGGCAGATCCGCGACGGCGCGACCCCGCACCGGGCCAACAGGGCAAGCACTTCACTGGCAAATTCCGGGCGCGTCATGCTGTAGCTGGAGCAATTGACGTGCACCGCAGGCCAATTGGCGTGCTCGGGCTGTGCGAGGATTACTGCAATGCTGGTGAGCATGTACAGGTCCAGTCGACCGATCAGGCGCAACCCCTCGACATCCGGCAAAAACTCGCCCGGTGCGATCACCCGGCCGCCCGGCTGATGCCAGCGGATCAGCGCTTCAAGGGCCAACAGTTCGCCGGTTTCGACGCTGACAATCGGCTGGAAATACGGCAGCAGTTCGTCTGTACGTTTGAGCGCATTGCGCAAGGCCCCTTCCCGCTCAACCTGGTCCGAGACTTCACGGCGCACTTCCTGGTTGAACACTGCGTAGCTGTCGCGCCCGGCGCTTTTGACCCGGTACATCGCCGCATCGGCGTCGCGCAGCAGGTCGGCCGGCTCGTGATGGAATTGGCCGTCGGCACTGACAATGCCAATACTGCACGACGAAAAAACTTCATGGCCATTGATGAAAAACGGCAGGTCAAACGCCACCAGGATCCGTTCGGCGATTTCGATCACCACCTCCAGCGGCGCTGCGGGAGCCAGCACCGAAAACTCATCGCCCCCCAGGCGAGCCAGCATGTCGGTTTCGCGCAGGCAACCGCGTAACCGCTGGGCGGCCTGCATCAACAGCAGGTCGCCGAAATGGTGGCCGAGGCTGTCGTTGACCATCTTGAAACGGTCGAGGTCGATGAACATCACCGCCAGGTGCCCGCCTTCGCTGCCGAACTGCGACCAGGCCAGACCGAGGCGCTGTTGCAGGTAGGTGCGATTCGGCAGGCCGGTCAGCGCATCGTGGGAGTTTTCGTGTTGCAATTTGGCGTTGGCGTGATCGAGCTCGCGGGTGCGGTTCTGTACCCGGGCTTCGAGCTTGAGGTTGGCGGCATGGATCGCTTCGGCGGCTGTGCGTCGCGACAACGCGGTGTCAATGTGGCGCGACACGAACGTCAGCAGTTCCTGGTCGCGCAGCGTGTACCAGACCTGCGAGGTATAGCTTTGCACCGCCAGCACGCCGCGCACTGCATCGCCATCAAACAAGGGGATGCCTAGCCAGGAATAGGACCGGACATACTCATCGGCGAGTTCTATTTCACCGCGCGCAGCCAATCGTTCGGCCTCGCCGGCATCAATCAGGCAAGGTCGACGCTGACGGATCACGTACTCGGTCAAGCCGCGGCGCCCACGCCGGGCCGCCGGGCGGGTCGTCTGTCGCTCATCGACATAATAGGGAAAGGTCACTTCAGTGGTCGCGTCGTCGAACAGCGCGATGTAGAAGTTTTGCGCGAACAGCAGATCACCGACGATGCCATGCAAGGTTTGAAACAGCTCAGCCATGTCGCCGGGCTGGCTCGACAGTTCAGCAATCTGGAACAGCGCGCTCTGCAGATGTTCGGCACGCTCGCGGTCCGCCACTTCCTGCCTCAAGGCATCGTTGAGTGCCGACAGCTCCAGGGTGCGGCGCATCACCGTCGCTTCCAGGTCCTCTCGGTGGAGGATCCGGTCCAGCGCCATGGCCACGTGGCGGGCTACCACCAGGAACAGCGCCCGGTCTTCAGCGCTGTAGGTACGAGAAACGTCGTAGACCTGCATGGCAAGCATGCCAAACACGTCATCCGAAGCATTTTTCAACGGTGCGCCCATCCAGAACTCTGGACGATCACCCACGCAGTAGAATCGGCCCTGGGCCTGAGCCGCGAGAATGCCGGCGGCGTCGATCAGCAACGGCTGGCCGGAGGTCAACACCTGGCCGGTCAGCGACAAGTTCGAAGGGTCCAGGTATTCGTAGTTTTCGGACTCCAGGGCATCAACGTCGATGATGTCGACGTAATACGGATAGTCAATCTTGCCGCTGTGCGGGTCATACAGCGCGAGATAGAAGTTCTCGGCGTCGATCAGGCTGGCCAGCAGCCGGTGAACCCCCACCAGAAACACTGACCGGTCGCGGGTCGAACTGGCCAGGTAGGTAATTTCATACAGTACGCGCTGAGTAATCTGCGCACGGGCAAGGGTATTGGTCTGTACCTGAATCCCCAGGCGCCGGGCAAACTCGGCGAGCGCTGGCTGCGCGGCATCATCGACTGGCGCGAGTAGCCAGCCCAGCACACTTTCGCCTTTGCCGGTCGGCCAGCGGTGCAAGCCCATGGTCAGGCAAAAGGCTTCAAACGCTTCGTTTGCAATGCTTGATGGCCATTGCACCCGAGGGTCGCCCTGCCCGACTAAATGCATTTGTTCACCGGCGCGGTAAACCCCCCACGCGGTGGTGTGGGCCCAGTGACGAGCTGAGTCCAATAATTGGGCGATCGTGTCTTCATTGTCAGCACAGGTCATGCCGACAGTATCGGGTTGTTCATTCAGTTGAGGTGCGACAGCGTCGCAATCGGTCGATTGCCGCGGGGAGTCGGTCAATGGACGAAAACTCATCAGTGCTCCCTGAGCCAAAAACTGGCGAAACTCACATGCTGATTACTGGCAATGTGCCGGTGAGCTTCTCGTTTAAAGCTAATAGAAGTTTTTTTCAATAGTTTTATTCGCTTTAATGCCAACTATGGGACGGACAGCGAGTTATTTGCTACAGGTTGTCCAGAACAACGTTTCTACACTGATGTGCGAGGTCGCCCGGAATGGCGCGAGATCCGTTGCGAGTCTTTCAAAAAACAAGAGGAACACATTCATGAGCAAGGCTCGCGCGTTGGCCGTTGACGAGGAGCTGTCCAGACCGCAAGCGATCAGTCTGCGTGAGGCGTTCTGGTTCTGGCTGAAGCTGGGGTTCATAAGCTTCGGCGGGCCTGCGGGACAAATTTCGATCATGCACCAGGAGCTGGTAGAACGACGGCGCTGGATATCCGAGCGCAGATTTCTGCATGCCCTCAACTACTGCATGTTGCTCCCGGGGCCGGAAGCTCAGCAGCTAGCGACTTATATCGGCTGGTTGATGCATCGAACATGGGGCGGCGTCATTGCGGGTGCACTGTTTGTGCTGCCCTCGCTGTTCATTCTGATCGCCCTGTCGTGGATGTACATCGCCTTCGGTGAAGTATCCGTGGTCGCCGGACTCTTCTATGGAATCAAGCCTGCGGTGACAGCGATTGTCGTGCAGGCGGCACACAGGATCGGCACTCGGGCGCTGAAGAACAATTGGCTGTGGGTGATTGCTGCGGCCTCATTTACGGCGATCTTCGCCTTCAATGTTCCATTCCCGTTGATCGTACTGGGCGCGGCATTGGTCGGTTATGTCGGCGGACGCYTGGCACCCGAGAAATTCAGGGTCGGGGGCCACAGCGCCGCCAAAAAGTCCTTTGGCCCAGCCTTGATCGATGACGACACGCCGCCCCCTGAACATGCCCGATTTAGCGGGTTGAGACTCGCCTCCCTCGCACTCATCGGCGCGGCGTTATGGGCGTTGCCGATGGGGATTTTGACCGCTCTCTTTGGTTGGGGAGGCACCTTGACCCAGATGAGCTGGTTCTTTACCAAAGCCGCATTGCTGACCTTTGGTGGCGCCTACGCGGTGCTGCCTTATGTCTACCAAGGTGCGGTCGGTCACTATGGCTGGCTAACCCCGACTCAGATGATCGACGGCCTGGCGCTGGGGGAAACCACGCCTGGACCACTGATCATGGTGGTGGCTTTCGTGGGGTTTGTCGGCGCCTATGTCTCGCAAGTCTTCGGAGCTGATCAGGTGTTTCTGGCTGGCGCTGTCGCGGCGTCCCTGGTGACATGGTTCACCTTCCTGCCTTCGTTCTTGTTCATCCTCGCGGGCGGCCCGCTGGTAGAGTCGACTCACAACGAACTCAAGTTCACGGCACCGCTCACCGCCATTACGGCGGCGGTGGTTGGAGTGATCCTCAATCTGGCGTGTTTCTTCGGCTATCACGTGCTTTGGCCGAAGGGCTTCAGCGGCAACCTGGACTGGCCGTCTGCACTGATCGCCATTGCGGCGGCGGTGGCCTTGTTCCGCTTCAAACGCGGTGTCATTCAGGTGTTGATGGTCTGTGCGCTTGCCGGTTTGGCAGTGCATTTGCTGCGCTAGAGAGCTTGAACGGGTTGACCAAAATTGGCGGGCTTCGGGCCCACCAGATCATCCTCGCCTAATGAGCCATGCAGGCAGCATCGCCTGAGATGGTCTATTTACGCATTCAGGCCGATCCAGCCATGAAAGCCCACGTAGAGGCCAACACCGATGATCAACACGCTGGACAGGTATGGCGCGCGACGAGCAACGGCGCCCAGCCAGGGCCAGCGATTGGACGCTTGCTTAGCGCCAATGGCCGCAGCAGCGCCCACCGCCACCAAAGTGATCGCCAGGCCGATGCTGAAGCACAGAACCAGCATGCCCCCTAGCGCGACCTCTTTAACCTGAAGACAGAGCAGCAAGACGGTAATCGCCGCAGGACATGGAATCAGACCGCCAGTCAGACCGAACATGACGATCTGCCCCGTGGTGACCTCGCGGTGGGTGAAGCGTTTGCGGATATCATTGGCGTGCGCTCGTTCGTGTGCGTCCTGATAGCCATCAATCGACAACTCCAGACCTTCCAGTTCCGAATGCCCGTGCCCGTGACTATGTTCCTGATACTCGAGATCGTAATCATGGGAGTGGCCCGCATGCCCAAGACTCAAGCGAGCACTGAACTCATGCGGCTCCGGGATATCCACGGCCGACTCCAGGAAACCCTCGCGCTCGACGAAAGAGAACGATTGAGTGCTGCCGTCTGGACGGGTCGTCATCAGGCGAACATCTGAGGCTCTCCAGGCATGACCGCTCAATACCTTCAGGCGCCAATGCGGTGGCATGCCTTCTTCAAAGATCGACAGTTCGATTCGGCCATGGCCAGTGTCGATGCGGTGGGTCTCATCATGATGGCCATGGCCATGTTCGCCGTGGTGATGATTGTCACCTTGCTCGAACTTGAACATTTGTTCACCGCGCCAGGTGCGCCACAGCATCCAAAGCGCAATCACGATGATCAATACCGAGGACGCCAGCTGGAAGTAAGGCTCCGTGGTTTGAGCATCCAGGCCTTTACCCAAATACATGCCCCCGATGGCGACCAGCCACACTACTGCTGTGTGCGACAGCGTCGCGGCCAAACCCAACAAAACCGCCTGTTTGACCGAGCCACGAATGGCCACGATGAAGGCCGCCATCATGGTTTTTGAATGACCCGGTTCCAGGCCATGCAAGGCCCCAAGTAAAATTGCGCTCGGGAAGTACAGCCAGGCGTGAGTCCCACCCTGTTGCAGCAGTTCAGCGAAGTTGGGCATGTCTGGCCTAGAGGTACTTGGTGATTTGTTTGAACGCGTCCAGTGGTGCGCGCTCGCCATTGTTCAACGCCGAGACGGTGTCTTCCAGACAGTGATCAATATGATCCTGGATGAGCGTGCGCTTGGCTTGGCACACCGCTTTTTCTACCGCATGCAGTTGCTGAGCGATGTCCACGCAATCACGGCCCTCTTCGATCATGGTGATGATGCCGCGTAGATGGCCATCCGCGCGCTTGAGGCGTTTGACAATCGCTTCATGACTTTGGTGGGTGTGGGAATGGTTGTGTCCGTGCTCACTCATGACTTGAGCCTCTGGCCTCAATGAATTACGGCGGCATCCTATCCCCCCTGGGGGGATACCGTCAAACGCATCAAGCCCTCGAAGCGTGCCAAAACATAAACACTTTGCCCTGTAAGCACGGGGACTTTCCGGCCCTTGAATTGGGCGCGCAGCAATTTAACAGCGGCTGCCGCTCTTGGCCCGGCGCTGCAATCGAACGTGTGATGTGGATTGTGAAGGCCGCCGTAAAAAACAGATCCGTTTCGGCTTCTGTATGGCGGCTTTGGGGTGTGGATTCAATCGGTGAAATCCACAGCCGATAGAGGGTCGTCTGGACCGGCCCTCTGGTTCAAATCACGACACCTTTGAGAAAGTCGAAAGGTGTCGCGTGTTTTCTCTGCAGGACGCTCGTGCAAAGTCAGGTGTGAGCTGAACCTGTCGATCGTTCAGTCAACAGTATCTTGAGCGCTCACCAGCCACTGACTCAAAACGAATGTTTCGATCCCGACGTTGCAGCGTTACTCAATCCTTTGGCGTTGTGATCCCCAGGGGTGGATCTCGAAACAGCGGTGGCTTTAGCAACACCGCGAGTATCTTTGGAGTGGGCGATACCTGAAGTGGTTGAACCATGAGCGCGATCACCATTGCGATCATTGCCATAGTGGTTCCCGCTTATGCCATGGTCGCGAACAGACCTGCCGGCATGATCGCTGCTCAGTCCATTGCCGTGGCCATTACTGTTGGAGTTGCCGGCGTGATCTGAACCGCTGTGACCGCTCCCAACACCGCCGCCATGGCCACCACCGTTTCCACTACCATTTCCACCGCCGTGACCACCGCCATTACCACCACCACCACCACCACCACCACCGTCTTTCGCATAGGCGGAGTTCATCAAGGACAGGTCAGCAGGGAGTAACGGGGCGCCTGCAAGCATCATGGCGCATGACATTACAGCAACAAGACTCTTGTTTTTTAAAAGCATGATTGCTTCCATAAGGTTGATATCGCGCACTTTATGACGCGTTATCCCCTTGGCAGTTCAAGTCTTGCGACAGACGGGATGCACGGTGTACTGGCCAAACAGGCGTGCGCGCCAGAAGGCGCGCTAAAACGAATACTGGCAAGGTCATGCCAACAGCGCTTACTGCTCAAGCTTTAATCAAAAGCACCATTCAAGACTTCATAAATAAGCCCCGTTGCCAGCGCGACCAGTATCAAGTCCGTACCCGCTTGCTGCCATTCGTACCCCTCATAGTGCGGCAGTCTGCCGATCAGCCGGCCATCGAGTTTTTTGGCGATGCCCGGAGGAAGTGGTTTGCCTCTCGCCAGGTTTTTTTGAATGCCCGGTGGCAACGCTGGCCCAGGGCTCCAGTAGTCCGGATAACCGCCAACAATCCCGAGAATGCTGCTGCGATTAATGCTTGGACCATTGTCCCAATCGCTGCCCCCGGAATTGTTGCCTTTGTTTCCATGACCTTTTTGGTTGCCATGGTCTTGGGTGTTTTGAGGATTTCCCTTTGCGCTTCCCTGGCCTTTCCCGTTACCGGGATCGGCCCATGCCGTAGCAGAGCCGGAGACCAGCGCACAACAGGCAACAGTTGCAATCAACGAGCGAAACCTGAACATAGAGGGTTCCTTCAGCGTGGATCAATTTCTACGTCTATCAAGACATTCACGGCGCAGCACAAGGTTATTGATCTCTCTGCATTCGACCGAGTGATCATCATCAGCTTTGTTTTTGGCCTTGTCCTTGGCTTTATCGCAATTGCCATTGTTATTGCAATTGCCTTTCCCTTTTTGATCGTTGTTGTTTTTTACACAGTTTCTGGCGTCACTTGCACTGCCCGAATCACCGCAATTTGAACCGGCAAAGGACAACGCAGGTAATGCCAGGGATAACAGAAGTGTGCACACAGAGGCCGCTACGATTCGCATGACGGAACTCCTGAGTAGTTTGTTTTTACCAGCGACTGCCGATTTGAGCCGGTCTGGCTGACTATAGCAGTCCCTATAGAAGAGGCTCGTTGACGGGGCTGTGGATTCAACCGGTCGAGGTACCCGATTGTCTGCGCCAGGTGCCAGGTGATGTGCCGAACTGGCGTTTGAACGCGCGACTGAACGCGGCTTCGGATTCGTAGCCCACGGCAAAGCCGATTTGCGCCACATTCCCGCGGCCTTCGCGCAACTGTTGCGCCGCCACGTGCATACGCCAGAGCGTCAGGTACTGCATGGGCGGTTGTCCGACCAATGCCGTAAATCGCTCGGCGAATGCCGAGCGCGACATGCCCACTTCAAGCGCCAGTGCTTCTGCCGTCCAGCCCTCGGTTGGACGAGCATGGAGCAACGCGAGTGCCCGCCCGATGTGGGGGTCTCGTAACCCCGCCAGCCACCCGCGCCGCTCGGCCGGGAGGCTGGCGACATGCTGGCTGACGGCTTCGACGAATAACAATTCGGAGAGCTTGGCGATAACCGCTGTCGAGCCGACGCGCCCCGCTGCGATCTCGCTGACAGCGAAACGAAATGAGCTCTCAATCCAGGCGCCCGAAGCCGTCGCGCGTACGTCTAGTTTCAATAAGGATGGCAGCGATGAAAGCAACGGACTGAAGGGCGTTTCAGACCCGAGGAAGCCACACAATAGTTGCGTGACCTCTCCGCCCCCGCCGTGCTTGATTCGTGCAATGCCGCCGACTTCTGGCGGTTGAATGACCTCACCCGCAGACATCGGCGCAATGCTCAGATCGCTGCCAAACGTATGAGTGTCGTTACGAGGAAGCAGAATGAGCTCGCCTGCTTGCACATCGATGGCGGGCTCCCCGTCGATCCGCAATTGCATGTGCCCCGCGGCGACAAAGTGCGACGCAATGATATGTCGAGGTGCCGCCAGGAACGGTTTGCAATCGTCGGCCGAGATTTTTCCGCCGATGCACCAGGGCGCAGTGAACTCCGCCTCGAGGAACACCCCTCCAGACAGCCGAATCACACGCAAGACATCAGAAAGCGCATCCAGCACTCGCCAGCCCTCCTCTCCGGAGTCCGGAGCAAGTAATCCGGCGCACTGGTCATTCATCGCCGGAACGGCGAGGCCTAGATTAGCACCAACGCGGACCCGGCGATCGAGACTGGCCCCAGAGGCTTCACCCATGGTCATTGGTTCCGACGTCAACCGTAACTGCCCGAAGCAGGAGATCGAAATGAACACCGTCGCGACCCTACTCAACCCGGAATCGAGCAACGCCGCCCGTTATGCTCAACTTGTCAGATCATCGAAGAAAGCGGAATGGCAGATCGATCGTGATTTGCTGCGGGACCGCAGCTTTGACTTCTCGCGCAAATTCTTGCCCGACGGACTCTCACGGATCGACCGGCTGACCTTCCTCACCGAGGATGAGGCGCGCCGGCTCAGTCAGGTTCATGGCCGAACCTACGCGTATATCTTTGGTCTGGTCGAACGGTTTATCAGCGCCAAAATGCTCGATCAAGGTCGCGCCCATGTCTTTGACGATCAACTGGCACTTGAAGCGCTGGTGCGTTTTTCCAACGACGAGATCAAGCACCAGGAACTGTTCCGGCGCATGGAAACGATGATGAGTGCGCAATTGCCTGCGGGCTATCGTCAGGTTGCCGATCCAAACGATGTGGCCCGCGCAGTACTGGCGGCCAGTACCTGGTCGGTGCTGGCGTTGACCTGTCATATCGAGCTGTTTGTGCAAACGCACTACTCGCAAAGCATCGCCCCGCGCGAGGAGTTGTGCCCGCTATTCAAGGATGTCTTCAAGTTTCACTGGATGGATGAGAGCCGGCACGTCGTACTGGATGAACTGGAGTGGAAGGCAGAGCACGCGAAACTCTCGCCAGCCGAGCGCGATCAGGCCGTTAACGATCTGATTGCGCTGGTGGCGGCTGTCGACGGCATCCTGCAGGCGCAATCGGTTGCCGATGCCGACTACTTCATTCGAAACGTTTCACGCCCGTTCAGCGTCGATGAAACAGCGCAAATCAACGCCTGCATGCTGGGCGCCTACCGCTGGCAATACATCATCTCGGGCGTGCAGCATCCCCACTTTGGCCGGCTGCTGACGCGCATGACAACGCCAGCGCAACTGTCCAGGATCCAGGCCGCACTGGCCCCCATCATGAGCCATTGATCGACAGCGCGCGACCGACCACTGGCCGCGCAACTGGGCAATGACGTGCTGAAAACAATTGATCGAGGATGGCCGCCATGACGATCCCCCAGTGGATGTTGCTTGGATTTGCGACCTGGACGTTGCTGCTATTGATGGCAACCGTCGGGGTGTATCGCTGGGTCGCCATCCTGTTCTCAAAAGTTGCGATTGCCTCTTTTCGCAGCGATCAACTCGAAGGCGAGGACTGGTATCGGCGCGGGACAAGAGCACACGCCAACTGCGTGGAAAACCTGCCGGTCTTTGGCGCCATCGTGTTCGTGGTTTCAGCCTTGGGTGTCAGCGGCCCCGCAGTGAACGACTTGTCCATACTCGTGCTGGTGGCTCGGGTGTGCCAGTCTCTGGTTCACGTCTCCCATGTGCAAACCGACCGGTTCGTGGCCGTTCGGTTTACCTTCTTTTGCATTCAGTTGATCTGTTTTCTTGCGCTCATTGGTATAGCTGTTTGCTACGCCGTATGAATGCTCACGTCGTGGAATGAATCCAGCTCAGGCCAACAGTTCGGTGATCCAGCGAGTCTGTCGGGCGATTTCCTGCACCTTCTCCTCGGGCACAGCCTGCCGCGCCCGGGTGAAGTGGGTCAGCGTGCGCTGCTTCAGGCGCAGCATGCGCTGCCACTTGAGCAGGAACGCCGGGCTGCGTGCCTGCATCTGTAACGGACCGAAGTACAGTTCCTCGGCGGTGTACTTCACCGCCCCTGCCCGCTCGGCGACGATAATTTCGTAGTCGAAGCGGTTTTCCCGCAGCACTTCCTCGTGGAGGATGCGGTAGCCATTTTCCATCAGCCATTGGCGCAGTGGCTGCTCGCCGCCGTTGGGTTGCAGGATCAGGCGTTCCTGGCCGCTCAGATGTGATTTGCCGCTGTCGAGGATGTCGCGGATGGTCTCGCCACCCATGCCGCAGAGGCTGATCGCCGTGATCCCGTCACCCGGCTCGATCGCCGCCAGGCCATTGGCCAGGCGCACGGTGATCCGCTGATCCAGGCCGTTTTCGCGCACAGTGCGTTCGGCCGCACGAAACGGCGTCAATGCCACCTCGCCGGCGACCGCCGCTGAGATGGCGCCACGGCGCATCAGCGCCACCGGCAGGTAGCCGTGATCCGAGCCGATATCGGCCAGGCGCGCACCGACTGGCACCTGCGCCGCGACGCGCTCCAGGCGCTTGGACAATGTCTGTTCGTTCAACTACAGCCCCTTTTCACCGCGAACGTCCGACAACGTTGGCCGGCTTGGGGCGCGATTCTGGCGAGCAACGCCGTACATTTCAAATTTATGCGACCGGGGTCATGGTTCGCCCCGTACCCGCTGTTCGCGTATCAGCGCAAACGCTGGTGATGCCCTTCAGTCAGCCCCTTCCCGCAATGACCGCCTGACCTCAGCCTGTATGGCATAAGCCGGCGCTTCCACTGCATTGAAGTCTTGTGTATACCGCTGGGCAAACCCTTCTACCCCCCATTCCTGATACTGCTGCACGTGCTTTAGTTCGTGAGCCCAGAGTGCGAGGTCCTGTTCTGCGGTTTGAGCGTCGCGGAACAGGATGATGTCGATCAGCGTCACGGCACCGACATCGGGGTTTTGCAGCATGGCAGTGGCTGCGTTCATTTGGCTGTTATCGCTGACTTTGTAGCGCGCGGTATCAAGGACATTGGGGTCGTACCAGCGCAGCAGTTGCTCCCGGATGCGCGGTGGAATCGGTTGGGTGCCGGCGATATCTGCTTCAGCGCGGGCTTGGGTCAGCCACAACGCCAGGGCAGGTGCCGCCATCTGGTAAATGCCATCAGCCATCAGTCCCAGGTCTGGCAAGCAAACGCAGCTGTCCAGGCACACGGGTTTCTCGCCGGCTGGACAGTCGTTGGTCTGGGCTGGGACTTCAAGCGTCAGGCAAAGCGCTAACAGCGCCACCAGGCGCGTGGTGATGGGCGGCATTGGGCGCTCCATGGACGGACGCAAGTGGGTCGTTTGATCGACGACCCACACAGCGTTAGCGTAGTCCTGAACCAGGTGCCCTATGCCCGAGATGCTTTTTTCAGGGTGGGCAGCACGGCACCACCCGCCGCCGCCAAGTTTGAAAATATTCGATCTGCCTGATTTATCACGGATTTCTCCTCGCCAGCCCATCGTCGCTTGGGACTCTTCAAAATGATGCCGTAACAATGGCATCCCTCGCTAATCGTTAGCGTAGGCACCTGCCCGCCCATAAATTCCCCCGTGGAAATTGATATAGATAGCTGGCTATTTGTTATCAATTCTCTGAAGTATTGATTTGAACTTTCAGATTCTTTCGCCGCTCAGCCTGTGCCTAACATCGGCTCCACAGCGAACCAGCCTTGGCATTGTTCAATAGCTTGGTGCGTCGACGTGCTTTTGCAGTAGGCCCTGGATTTTTGAGGATCACCGATGAAGCTGGAAATTTTTCGCACGCTGTGGGGTTACACCGCCAGCAAGGCTCAGGCGCTTGAAGAGCTGCTGCAAGCAGGCTTTGATGGCATGGAAGCGCGACTGCCACTGGACGCCCGTGAGCGGGCTGAGTTTGGCGCCTTTCTAAAGGCCAATCGCCTGGGCTATATCAGCACCGTCTTCACCGCCTACGACGTGCTGCCGGATCAGTCGGCAACGCCCGCCGTACACCTCAATGACCTCGAACAGAAACTCGCCTGGGCTGCCGAACTCGGCCCACGCTTCGTCAACGTACTGGCGGGCAACGATCGCTGGTCCTTGCCACAACAAGTGGAGTTCTTTGGACAGGCGCTGGATCTGGCACGCAAGCATGGCCAGGTCTGCAGTTTCGAAACTCATCGCTCGCGTTCGCTGTTCAACCCTTGGGTGACCCTGGAGTTGATCCGGCAACTGCCTGATCTGTTGTTCACCAGTGACATCAGCCATTGGGTCGTGACCTGCGAGCGTCTGTTGAATGACCCGGCCGATGACCTGAGCCCTTTCATCGAGCGCGTTCACCATATCCAGGCCCGGGTCGGTTACGACCAAGGCCCGCAGGTTCCGCACCCGGCGGCTCCCGAATATGCAAAAGAACTGGCCTTCCATCAGCAGCACTGGGAAAGCATCTGGCGCTCGCAACAGGCCCGCGGTTATCAGGTCAGCACCCTGACCCCGGAATTCGGCGCCGATGGCTACCTGCATCATTTGCCCTTCACCAATGTCCCGGTCGCCGACCTGTGGTCATTGAACGTGTGGATGGGCCAGACCGAGCGCGAACACTTCGAGCGTTTCCACCACTCAAACCATCCTTAGGGAGCCGATGCGTCATGCCTGACAATAAAAATAACAGCGCCAGTACTGACACACTCAAAGCCAACTTCAACAGCATCCCGGTGGTCAGCATCGCCGGTCTGTTCAGTGTTGAACTGGAACACCGCCTGGCCGTGGCCGAACAATTGGGGCGCGCTGCCAGCGAGGTCGGGTTCCTCTATATCACCGACCACGGTATCGACCCGCAACTGATCGCCAATCTGCGCAAGGCTGCCAAGGACTTTTTCGCCCAGCCCATCGACACCAAGATGCGGCACTACATCGGCACCTCGCAAACCCACAAAGGTTTTGTGCCCGAAGGCGAAGAGGTCTATTCCAAAGGCAAGCCGGACCACAAGGAAGCCTTCGACGTCGGCTTCGAAGTCCCCGCCGATGACCCGCTGGTGCTGGCCAACACCCCATTGCTTGGACCGAACGACTGGCCGCAGTTGCCCGGTTTCAAGGCGTCGGTGCAGGCCTACTACGAAGCGATCTTCGCCTTGGGCCGGCGCCTGTTCGGTGGCTTCGCCCTGACCCTGGGCCTGGAAGAAAACTATTTCGACAGCCTGGTCACCCGTCCGCCGTCCAAGCTGCGCCTGATCCACTACCCCTTCGACGGTGCGGCCCATGATGCACCGGGTCTTGGCGCTCATACTGATTACGAGTGCTTCACCATTCTCCTGGCCGACAAACCAGGCCTTGAGGTGATGAACAATCTTGGCCAATGGATCGATGCACCACCGATGGCCGATGCCTTTGTGGTCAACATCGGCGACATGTTGGAGGTGATGACAGCAGGCGCCTTCGTTGCAACCGCGCACCGGGTGCGCAGCGTGAGGGAGGAGCGCTATTCCTTCCCCCTGTTCTATGCCTGCGACTACCACACCCAGATCAAACCGCTGCCCGGGTTCGCCCAGGCTGGTAACGACTACGAGGAAATCACGATCGGCGAACACATGTATGGCCAGGCGCTGCAGACGTATCAATATCTGCGCCAGAGGGTGGCCAATGGGGAAGTTCAACTGCCAGGTAAGGCACGCAAGCCCGCCAGTTTTGGACATTTGAAAAATCAGGTTCAACCGTCCTGATTGAAGTTTTCAGCTAACCCCTTACCTACGCCGGAGCAGTAAATAATGAAAAAAAATAACAAAGCCCTGTTGAGCATGGCCGTATTGGCAGCCGGTATGTTCGGTGCCTCGGTGAGCATGGCCGCGACTGACACGTTCAAGGTCGGCATGGAAATCACCTACCCTCCTTTCGAGTCCTACGACAAGGACAAAAACGTGGTGGGTTCCGACCCCGAACTGGCTACAGCCCTGGCCAAACACATGAACGCCAAGGTGGAGTTCGTCGACACCAAGTTCCCGAGCCTGATCCTGGGCTTGAACTCCGCCAAGTACGACGCGGTCATTTCCGGCATGTACATCACACCGGAGCGCCAGACTCAGGCCCAGACCATCGCCTATGCCAACACCGGGGCCTCGGTCATGGTGCCCCAGGGCAGCGAGATCAATGCAAAGAAACCTGAAGACCTGTGCGGCTTGAAACTGGGTCTGGAACAAGGCACTACCTGGGTCAAGGAATTCAGGAAGCTGTCCGATGAGTACTGCGTGCCGAACAACAAAGGCGCTATCACCGTCAGCGAGTACCCTTCGGCCCCCGAAGTGACCCAGGCCCTGTTGTCCAAGAATATTCAGGCTCAGGTTGAAATCGCCGGCGCCGCAAAATTGATCGCGGAAAAGACCAATGGCCGCGTGGTGATCACCACCGACCACCCGATCTATCAGCAAACCCTGGGTATCTTCGTCAAGAAAGGTAATGACGAAACGTTCCAGGCCGTGCAAAAGGCCTTTGAGGAGACCAAAAAGAGCGGTGAATATGCCGCTATTCTTAAGAAATATGCCTTGGAAGAACCGACTGCCCACTAAGAACGCGTCCCTGTAGTCTGGTCATCTGCCGCCCCTGCATGGAGGCGGCAGATCGAGGTGCCCTATGCAATTTGATTGGTCGTATTTTTTCTCGCTGTTCTCCCTGCCAGACTTCTGGAATGCCTGTATCACGGTCGTCCAGCTCAGTGCCCTGGCCTGGTTCATTGGCATGCTGCTGGGCTTTCTCCTGGCCACGGCCAAGCTCTCCCAATCGCCCTTCCTGCGTATTCCCGCAGCGGTCTATATCTGGTTCTTCCGCAGCATCCCGTTGCTGGTGCTGGTGGTCTTCGTCTACAACTTGCCGCAATTATTTCCCGGCAGCGGCCCGATTCTGTCCAACCCCTTCTACTCCGGACTGTTGGCCCTGGTGGTCACCGAAGCGGCGTACATGGCGGAAATCCATCGTGGTGGTCTGATTTCCGTGGCCAAGGGCCAGAGGGAAGCCGGGCGCGCACTGGGTGTCGGCCTGTTCGGTATGCAGCGCTTGATCGTGATCCCCCAGGCATTTCGTATTTCGCTGCCCACCTTGATCAATGAATACATCACGGTGGTCAAGCTGACGTCGCTGGTCTCGGTCATCTCCCTGACCGAAATTCTCACGGTCGGCCAACGCCTCTATGCCACTAACTTCCTGGTCATGGAAACCCTGGCGGCGGTAGGCGTCTACTACGTGCTGATCGTCACCGTGTTCGGCTTTTTCCTGCAGCGCCTGGAGCGCTACCTGGACCTGAACTTCCGCAAGCCGCACACGCTCGACGCGGCCACCATCGCCAAGTTCAAGGCCAGCGCCGAAGCGCTACCGGACATTGCGCGCAAAGCCGCCGGCAACAACGCCACCCCAATCCTGCAACTCAAGAACATCCAGAAGAGCTACGGCACGCACAAAGTGCTGCTGGGCATCGACCTGAATGTCGAATACGGCCAGGTGGTCTCGATCATTGGCCCATCGGGTTCCGGCAAGACGTCGCTGATCCGCACGGTCAACGGCCTGGAAACCATCGATACGGGCGACATTCAGTTGTTCGGCGAAACATTCATCGAAGCCTCGGACAAACCCAACAGCTCTCGTCTGCGCAAAGGCGTGCGGCAAATCGGCATGGTGTTCCAGAACTTCAACCTGTTCCCGCACCGCACCATTCTCGATAACGTCACACTGGCGCCGCGTTACCACGGCCAACCGGGCGAGCTGAGTGAACATCGCGCTTATGCGCTGCTGGACAAAGTCGGCCTGCTGGCCCACGCCCACAAGTACCCGCACCAGCTCTCCGGCGGCCAGCAACAGCGCGTGGCGATCGCCCGGGCCCTGGCGATGGAACCGCAGATCATGCTGTTCGACGAGCCGACCTCGGCCCTCGACCCGGAACTGGTCAACGACGTGTTGAACGTGATCCGCGACCTGGCCAAAGAAGGCATGACCATGTTGATCGTGACCCACGAAATGGACTTTGCGATGTCGATCTCTGACCGGGTCGTGTTCATGGAGAACGGCAATATCCAACTGGATGCCGCACCTGAAACCATACGACGCGATGCCGAAGGAGAGAGAGTGCGACGCTTCATGGGCATCGATGCCCAATCGCCAAACCTGTCTGCAACCGTGGATCATGCATGAATAGGCACCCCCTTTCTTTGAGCTACCTTCTTTCAGGACAACACGCATGAATCTTGGAATAGCAGGACGCTGGGCGCTGGTATGCGCTGCCAGCAAAGGCCTGGGTAAAGCCTGCGCTCAGGCACTCGTCAGCGAAGGTGTGAACGTGGTGATCACCGCACGAGGCGAAGACACGCTGAATGAAACAGCCCGTCAGCTCAGAGCGATCAATCCTCAAGTGACCGTCATCGCCGTAGCCGGAGACATTTCAACGCCTGAGGGTCGGGCGGCCGCCCTCGGGGCCCACGAACATTTCGATATTTTGATCAACAACGCGGGTGGCCCTCCTCCCGGGGATTTCCGCGAGTGGAATCGCGATGCCTGGCTCAAGGCGCTGGATACCAACATGCTCACCCCAATCGAGTTGATCAAGGCCACGGTAGACGGTATGGCCGCTCGCGGATTTGGCCGAATCATCAACATTACGTCGAGTGCGGTGAAGTCACCTATCGAAAGCCTGGGCTTGTCCAATGGTGCGCGCAGCGGGCTGACGGGATTTGTCGCCGGGCTTGCCCGACAGGACAACATTGCCAGCCGTAATGTGACGATCAACAACCTGCAACCGGGCTCATTCGACACCGATCGACTGCGTGGCAACCTGGTCGCTGCCGCCCAAGAGTCGGGACAAGACAGTGAGGTATTCCTTGACGAATGCCGCAGCGAAATTCCGGCGAAACGCTTCGGCTCCCCCGAGGAATTCGGTGCACTTTGCGCCTTCGTTTGCAGCAGCCATGCCGGCTACCTCACCGGGCAGAATCTGTTGATTGACGGCGGGGCCATTCGCTCCAGCCAGTAATCACGACAGGCACAATCGGGGCGGTGGCATCAGAGCTTTCGCCATTGCCCCCGCCTCCTCGACTTTCCAGCGCCATCCCTGGCCACAATCCTGCTCATTCTTGAAACAGCTACTAAGCTGTAACGCGCACGCGACTATTGGGTAGGCCGAGAATTGAGGGTTTCGATGATTGCAAGAAATAAAGCTGTACTGGGATTGGCGGTGTTTTTGCCGGCCATGCTTGCTCAGGCAGATGACGGCGGTATCAGCTTTTGGTTACCTGGCCAGTTCGGCGCGCTGGCCGCGGCACCCACCAAACCGGGTTGGAGTCTGCCGCTGATCTACTATCACGTCAGTGCCAGTGACGATAAAAACAATGCGATACCACGAGGCGGACGGACCACCTTCGGTCTGGATGCCAAGGCAGATCTGCTGTTCGCCAGCCCCACGTATACCTTTGCCGAACCGTTACTCGGGGCCCAGGCTGCGATTTCGGTGGTGGCCGCGGTTGGCCGCGACGAGGCCAGTGTCGACGTTACGCAAGTCGGGCCGCGCGGGCGCGGCTTTTCCGGTGGAACCCAAGACACCCTCAAGGGGGGGAGCGACGTGTATGTGCTGGGCACGATGAAATGGAACCATGGCGTTCACAATTTCATGGCCTATAGCATGGGCAACATTCCCGTGGGTGCTTATGACCCCAATCGCTTGGTCAATATTGGCCTGGGACACTCGGCGCTGGATGCCGGTGGTGGCTACACCTACTTCGACAAAAAGAACGAGTTTTCCGCCGTGGCGGGCATGACCTACAACTGGGAAAACACCGACACAAACTATCAAAACGGCATCGACGCGCACCTGGACCTGAGTGCCTCGCACTTCATCACCGATCAGACCCAACTGGGCCTTGTCGGCTACGTTTACCATCAAGTCACGGGGGACAGCGGCAGCGGCGCGACACTGGGCGACTTCAAATCCCAGGTCAGTGCCATAGGTCCTCAGGCGGGACACTTCTTCAAAGTCGGTAAAGATCTCTGGTACGCCAACCTCAAGGGTTACTACGAGTTTGACGCGAAGAATCGCCCAGAGGGCTGGAATACCTGGCTGACCCTGGTTGTTCCGCTGTCGGAATAGCCGGTGAAACCGTCGTTAAGGGCAAAGGATTGTTGGCGCAGCAGCGCACTGCGTGATCGGGGCCGGCTTCGGCCTAGAGCATTTTCTCAATGCCGATCTTGTCACTGAGCCACGCTTTGAAACTGCGCCACGCGCCGCCAGGCTCCTTATACAAGGTATGCAGGCGGCCGTTGTCCTCAGTGACCCAGACGACTTCGCCGTTTTCCAGACGAGCCTGGTAACTCACGGCTGGCGACATGCCTTCAAACGCGAGTTCGCGTACGTAGCCGGCCAATTCAGGGCTGTCGACCAGCACCCCGACTTCTGTGTTCCAAAGTACAGAACGCGGGTCGAAATTGAAGGACCCGACAAACACCTTCTGTTTGTCCAGGATCATGGCCTTGGTGTGCAAGCTGGAGTCCGAGCCACCACTGAAGCCAAACGAAGAACCGCGACCGGGGTCATCCGCCTGTCGTCGCAACTCATAGAGCTTCACGCCGTGTTCGAGCAGGGTTTTGCGGTAAGGCGCATAGCCGCCGTGCACGGCTGGCACATCAGTGGCTTCCAGTGAGTTGGTCAACAGGCGTACATCAGCCCCGGCCTCGGCACGACCCAGGAGGTAGCGCATGCCCGACTCCTGGGGAACGAAATAGGCCGAGATCAAGATCAGCTCCTTGTCGATGCTATCCAGATCAGGTCGAAGTTGCGTGGCCATCATTAGCGCGCGGGCCGGTTCGTCATCGGCCAGCACCTTGCTCGGGGCGTCCCACATCGCTTTGCCATGGGCCCAAATCAGCTCCTTGCGCCAATGATCGAGTTGCGGGTGCGTCCGGTAGGTCATGAGGTGCTCGTACAGGGCCTTGTTTTCGATCCGTGTGCTGTCGAGCGATTGTTCCAGGCGTTGACGGCTCTCGAGCAAGTCTTCGGGCGTTGGCTTGTTGAGCTGGAAGTCACTGATGGGATGGCTCAGGCTGCTATTCCAGTATTGATCGAAGCTGTGCCCCAACTGCTGGGCGACCGGGCCGATGCATAGCAGGTCCATGTCGGTGAAGTTGAGATCGGGCTTGGCGTCGAAGTATTCATCCCCCAGGTTGCGTCCGCCAACGATGGCGGCGCTGTTGTCGGCCAGCCACAGTTTGTTGTGCATGCGCCGGTGCTGCTGCGAAAGATTAAGCAGACGGCCCATGGTTCGGGTCACAAAAGTACTGCGCCCCAGATGCAAAGGGTTGAAGACACGGATATAGATGTTCGGGTGCACGGCCAGGGTAGCGATGACTTCTTCCTGACCGTCGCTGGCCGTGTCATCGAGCAATAGGCGTATACGCACGCCTCGATCGGCGGCCGCCAGCATTTCACGCACCAGGGCCCGGGTGCTCAGACCGTTATGCACGATGTAATACTGCAGATCGACGCTCTTTTGGGCGTTGCGGATCAACTCGGCGCGGGCCCGGAACGCCTCACTGCTGTTGGGCAGCAAGCGAAAACCCGAAAGCCCCTGATGTTCGGCGGCCTGAGCCTGGATCGAGCGCCCGAAAGCCGAATCGCTGGCGGGTATCGTCTCGCTGAAGTCGTGGGGCATGTGCGTAGTGGTGCAGCCGGCGAGCAGCAGCGGGAAAAACCTGAAGGGGAGGAACCGGAATTTGGACAAGGGCTCGTCCTCAACCTCGACGGCTGTAGTTTTGACCTCGGAAGCCGGCAACACACGGCAATCTGCACAACTGATTCCAGTAAAGCCCGGTTCTAGCGAGGCGTGTCGAATTTTTTGAACGCCACTCCAGTTCAAAAGACTGGCGTTTGTATGCCCGCGTAAAAAAGCAGTGACTCGTGGCGAGGGAGCAAGCGCCCCCACCGCCCGTTAAATGTGAACCCTCAAGTGCGGCCCACGGAGCCTGTGACGGGTAGATTGCCCAGTAATTTTAGCCCCGTACTTTTTACGAAAGCGTCATAGTCCATCGGCCTCTCAATACGGGTTTCGGCGTTGGGGAGTATGTAGGCCCAGGCCCGTTTGGACGATGCGTCGTAAACCAGCTTGAACAGGCGCGTCGGTACCCAGACCTTGTTGTCGCCAATGGTGCTATGGCCTGGGTCAAAGAGCGGGCCGGTAAAGACAAAAACATTGCCATCGGCTCGCTTGGCAAACTTCCTGACATCAGACTCAACCTTGCTCCAGATCTTCCGGTTGTTGGTTGGGTCTTGCGGCACCATGTTCGACAGCGCAAAGGATTGAGCCATTGCATTGGGGTTCGGTGCATCGGCGGCCGGGGATTGATGGCCACGGTCCACAGCCGGGTGTTGGCTACGGTAGTCACTCAACTCTGCCCGTCCACTCTTGGGAATGCGAGGATCTGGATAGAACTGGTTAGTGCGCTCCTCCCCTTTTGCATCCTGAAGCTGGGCTGCATTAAGACGCTCCACCACCACCAGCGGCGTCTTGCTGGTTTGCGAGTACAGCACCGCAAAGTTGTCGGAACACAGGGCCAAGGGGTTCATTGTTGCAGGCACGGAAGCCAGGTTGATTGGTTTGGCTGCCGGGAACAGATCTGCACAGCCATCGAACGATGCCTGTTTTTGTTTGTTTGAATAAAGGTCCAGTGCCGCGTTCTGACTGATCGAACCCGAGCGGGATACTGGGTCCTGATGCTGGGTGGGCGGCTTGAGGAGATCCAGCAGGCTGCGGGCTTCTGCCCCGGTGGAAAGCAAAACAAGGGCCGACAGCCCAACTGCAATTTTGCGTAGGTACATGCGTTAGATCTTCGAATTGGATTGAGGGGTAAACGTACGGCCAGTCCCGATTCACGGAACCCCGTAGTGGCGGTTGCTGATTATGTGGCGATGAGCATGCTTTCACTGTCCTTGGTCAAAATACCGATGCGGAACTGGTCGGCACCGAGCAGTACGACCGCTGACGTTCGTGCGGGGTTTATTGACCACCACAAATCCCATTAGTGCTGAGTAGCGTTGGCATTCTACTCGTCAGAGTACGTCGAAGATGCGATGGGAATCTCGCTCACGCTATATAGCTATTGAACTCGTGCGTACCCGCACCGGCAAAACGGGATGTCCCGCCGGCTTCGGCTGTCCAGAAACATCAGTAGAACCGTCTGTTTTTTCGACTTGGCAAAGGACTGGCGTTTTATATGCCGACGAAAAAGCGGTGATGACCTGTGGCGAGGGAGCTTGACCCCTCGCCAGCGTCTAGCTCAAGACATCGGGTTCTGCATCACTGGGGGCTTAGCGAATACCAGCACCCGCCATGGACTCCGGCACCCACTGCGCCGTCGACAGCGGTTCGATGTAGTGGATACCGCCATGTGGGCCGACCACGCCATTGATGTTGTAGGTGCCAAGCGACAGGTCGTAAGTCATGAACGGGGTGGCATCCGGGACTTGCTCGTCGTAGCTCTGGCTGAGGAAAGCGAAGGAGCCACGGTAGAGCTGGCCACTGGTGTTGTACTGATCGGAGGCCACGGCGGCCCAGGTGTCTTCATCCAGGTAGAAGCGGCGTTTTTGGTAGATGTGCTTTGCACCGGGCTTGAGGTTGCCCTCCACAACGTAGACCCGGTGTTTTTCCCAGCGGACGAAGTCCGGGGAAATGTAATTGGGGGTGGTCAGCGATTTGGCATCCCGGGCATAGGTCAGTTTGTAGGTGTTGTAGGGCACGATCATTTCTTGCTTGCCCACCAGCGTCCAGTCATACAGTTCGAGGGCGCGGGCGGTGCCAGGGTTCGGTGTGTCGTAGGCCAGGATCGATATCTGTTTGACCCGGCGCTGGGCCGGCAGGTACTGCCAGGCACGACCAGGACGTTGCAGCGGGTTGGTGGCGTTCTTGAGCATGACCGACTCACCGGCTCGTCGCGCGGGTCCGGTATAGGCCAGTTTCAGCTGGTAGTAGATGTCGGAGTTGTTGATCGGCTTCGACATGTTCTCGTAAATCGGGAAGGACACGAATGCCTCGCCGGAGACCGCCAGGCTTGCCACACCTGCCGAGTCGACGCTCCAGGAGTCGTACTTGGAATGGATGTTGACGCCCTGGTAGCGCAGCAGGAAATTCCACATCGCCTCGGCGCCCGATTGCGGGATCGGGAACGGCACACCGGGCAATACGTTTTCAAAGGCAATCCCACCGTTGAGGGATTTGGCGCCGGTGGCGTTCTTGCGGCTGTTTTCCAGCACTGCCTCTGGCAGCGAAGCCGTGCGG
The DNA here is from genome assembly GCF_056405815.1 of Pseudomonas sp. P1_F1_2. Lineage (NCBI taxonomy): Bacteria > Pseudomonadati > Pseudomonadota > Gammaproteobacteria > Pseudomonadales > Pseudomonadaceae > Pseudomonas > Pseudomonas sp. P1_F1_2. The sequence continues at coordinate 56,369 of NZ_JBFUBK010000026.1, forward strand.
TGGGTCGGATACACATCGATGCGAAAGTTTGGATAGCGCTTGGCCAATGCGACCGTGGTAGCCGTCAGCATGCTTTTGTACTGATCAACGTTCTTGCCATCGATCACCAGCAGTGGTGTCTCATCGGCGAAGGGGTTCGGGCGCATGCTGTCACCCGTTTTGAAGCTGGCCGGGGCGGTGGTCAGGCCTCCGTTGTAGGCCGGAATGGAACCGTCGGCATTGCCAGCCTTTTCGGCGCCTACCAACGTCAGGCTGGTGCCCAGTCGGGCGGCATCCTGAGTGGATACATAGGCTTGTGCATCGATGGTCAGCGCCATCATGAGTGGCGTAGCCAGCAGACTTTTCACGAATTTCATATTGTTATTCTCCTGCCTGGCGTACCAGGCATTCGTGACGCAGGCGGTGCAGTCGCATCCATCGGTTCAAGCGGCGGTAAGTTGTACGGCCCTAATCCAGATATCGGCCCTCCATGGCTTGGCAGTTCCTACAAACAGGACTGGAAAAATCATCGCGTTGCACCGGCTAGCAGAGTGCCCGCCTCGTTACATTTGCCGTGTCACCGACCCAATCGGCTCAATCGACTTTTCAGCGCCCATTAAAAAGCCCCCGGCCCGGGAGCGCTTTTCATTTTGCGACAGTCTCTTGGCTATTCATGACAGCGCCTTTTCGAAGTCCTGCAGTCCAATGGCGTGGGACAAACCCAATCAATATCGACTTACGGTTTTTCGTTCCTTTTGACTGATTTGCAGTCGCGTGAATGCCAAAGGCATGTATCCCTCGCAGGCGACTGCGTGAAGTCTCAGCCTCCCACCTGAAACCGCGGCGCAGAGCGCTGGCTGTCATCAGTCGAATCGATGTGCGAATAGTCACAAGTGAACGATTGAGCCCGCTGCCCTTATGGTGACGACTTGGGCGGTGATTCAAATGTGTCGACAATGTAGTTGATTGACCTGCGGATAATCATTATATTCCGGCTCAATCACGAGATAGTGTCGACAATATCCACCGTTGCCGAAAACCTCCGATTGGCGCAGATGCAGATCTGTGCCTTCCCGATTCCGGGACAGAACACCTTTTGCAGGCGCAGTTGATTGGATAGTTTCGGGTGGTCACCCTCGACAACCGAAAAACTGCACCTGCCTTTATTTTTGCGGGCGCACGCTGTTCGCTCACTCAACAACACGCGGTATGACAGGAGAAACCCAGTGCTTGAGACCTACGTACAACAATTACAAGCACGTGCCGAGCAAGGGCTTCCACCCTTGGCGCTCAACGCCGAGCAAACTGCAGGCCTTATCGAGCTGCTGAAGAATCCCCCGGCTGGCGAAGAAGCTTTCCTCGTTGACCTGATCACCCATCGCGTTCCACCTGGCGTGGACGAAGCAGCCTATGTCAAGGCCGGCTTCCTGTCCGCCCTCGCCAAAGGCGAAGCCAAATCCCCCCTGATCGACAAGAAGCGCGCTGTTGAACTGCTCGGCACCATGCAGGGCGGCTACAACATCGTGACCCTGGTCAACCTGCTGGACGACGCCGAACTGGCGCCCGTCGCGGCCAAAGAACTCAAGCACACCCTGCTGATGTTCGATGCCTTCCACGACGTCGCTGAGCGCGCCAAGAACGGTAACGTTCACGCTAAAGGCGTGCTGCAGTCCTGGGCTGACGGCGAGTGGTTCAAGAACCGCCCGACCCTGGCCGACAAGATCAGCCTGCGCGTGTTCAAGGTCACCGGCGAAACCAACACCGACGACCTGTCCCCTGCYCCRGATGCCTGGTCCCGTCCAGACATCCCGCTGCACGCCCTGGCCATGCTGAAAATGGCCCGCGACGGCATCGTCCCTGACGCCCAAGGCGTTACCGGCCCGATGAAGCAGATCGAAGAAATGCGCGGCCAAGGCTTCCCGATCGCCTACGTCGGTGACGTGGTCGGTACCGGTTCCTCGCGTAAATCGGCGACCAACTCCGTACTGTGGTTCTTCGGCGACGACGTTCCTTACGTGCCGAACAAGCGTGCTGGCGGTTTCTGCTTCGGCARCAAAATCGCTCCGATCTTCTACAACACCATGGAAGACGCCGGCGCACTGCCAATCGAATTCGACGTGTCGAACATGCACATGGGCGACGTGATCGACCTGTACCCGCATGCGGGCAAAGTCTGCAAACACGGTACTGACGAAGTCCTGACCACCTTCGAAATGAAGACCCCGGTGCTGTTGGACGAAGTTCGTGCTGGCGGCCGTATTCCGCTGATCATCGGCCGTGGCCTGACCGACAAGGCTCGCGCCGAACTGGGTCTGCCAGCGTTCGACCTGTTCAAACTGCCGGAAGCCCCGGCTGAAAGCACCAAGGGTTACACCCTGGCGCAGAAAATGGTCGGCAAGGCTTGCGGCGTAGCCGGTGTGCGTCCTGGCACCTACTGCGAACCGAAGATGACCACCGTAGGTTCCCAGGACACCACCGGTCCAATGACCCGTGACGAACTGAAAGACCTGGCGTGCCTGGGCTTCTCGGCTGATCTGGTGATGCAGTCGTTCTGCCACACCGCGGCGTATCCAAAGCCGATCGACGTGACCACCCACCACACCCTGCCTGACTTCATCATGACCCGTGGCGGCGTTTCGCTGCGTCCGGGCGACGGCATCATCCACTCGTGGCTGAACCGCATGCTGCTGCCAGACACCGTCGGTACCGGTGGTGACTCGCACACCCGTTTCCCGATGGGCATCTCGTTCCCGGCCGGTTCCGGTCTGGTCGCGTTCGCCGCTGCCACCGGCGTCATGCCGCTGGACATGCCGGAATCGATCCTGGTGCGCTTCAAAGGCAAGATGCAACCGGGCGTCACCCTGCGTGACCTGGTTCACGCCATTCCTTACTTCGCGATCCAGGCTGGCCTRCTGACCGTCGAGAAGAAAGGCAAGAAGAACGCCTTCTCCGGCCGCATCCTGGAAATCGAAGGCCTGGACAACCTGAGCATCGAACAGGCTTTCGAACTGTCCGACGCCTCGGCCGAACGTTCGGCTGCCGGTTGCACCATCAAGCTGTCGAAAGAGTCGATCACCGAATACCTGAGCTCCAACATCACCCTGCTGCGCTGGATGATCGGCGAAGGCTACGGC
>NZ_JBFUBK010000027.1:0-63923 GCF_056405815.1 Pseudomonas sp. P1_F1_2
CTGTAGGAGCGAGCCTGCTCGCGATTAGCGTCGCTGCAGTGTCAGTGTGAGCTTAGTTAAACCAACCCACCATTGGCCCGCAAAATCTGCCCGTTGACCCAGCCCGAATCCGGCCCCGCCAGAAACGACACAACACGAGCAATGTCTTCAGGCTGACCCAAGCGCTCCAGCGGCGGCATCTTGGCGAAGTTCTGAATCTGCTCCTCACTCTTGCCCTGCAAAAACAACTCGGTGGCCACCGGCCCAGGTGCCACGGCATTGACGGTGATGCTGCGCCCGCGCATTTCCTTGGCGAACACTTGGGTCAGCGACTCCACCGCCGCTTTGCTGGCGATGTACACCGCATAACCCGGCAAGTTAAGGCCGACGGTGCTGCTGGAAAAATTGATGATCCGTCCGCCACCGTTCAAGCGCGTCGCCGCTTCGCGCAACGTGTTGAACGTGCCGCGCGCGTGGATGTTGAAGGTCTGCTCGAACAGTTCATCCGTGTGCTGCGCCAAGGGCATGACCTTGAGGATGCCAGCGTTGTTGATCAGCACATCGACCTTGCCCAATTGCGCCTCAGTCTCGTCGAACATCCGGCGCACGTCGTCGGCGCTGGCTACATCAGCCTTGATCGCTATGGCTTGATGACCGGCCTGACGCAATTCCACAACCAGCCTTGAGGCTTCAGTGGCGCTGCTGGCGTAATTGATGGCGACGGCAAAACCGTCGCTGGCCAGTTGTTTGGCGATCACTGCGCCGATGCCGCGCGAGGCGCCGGTGACGATGGCAACTTTTTGGTGAGTCATGGCGTTGAATCCTGATGAGGTGGGTTGCTGGGTGTGAGGCCAATTTCACATGTTTACTCAGGCCGATAAATGCACGAGAGTTGCCTTGACTGTTCAATAATCGCCAACAATCGGAGGCTCACGTGGATCAAGTCAAAGCGATGAAGGTGTTCGTGCGGATCTACGAGCGCAGCAGCTTCACCCTGGCGGCCGAAGACTTGAACCTGCCCCGCGCAACGTTGACTCACACCCTGAACCAGTTCGAAGCCTGGCTAGGCACACGGTTGCTGGAGCGCAGTACGCGCAAGGTGCGTGCGACCCTGGACGGCGAGGCGTACTACTTGCGCTGCGTGCAACTGTTGGCGGAGCTGGAAGAGGCCGAGCTGGCGTTTCGCGGTTGCGCGCCGAAAGGCCGATTACGGGTCGACCTGCACGGCACGCTGGCTAAAAATTTTGTGATCCCCGCGTTGCCGCAATTCATGGAGCGCTACCCGGAGATCGACCTGTCCATCAGCGAATCCGACCGCTTTGTCGACTTGATCGCCGAAGGCGTCGACTGCGTGCTGCGCGCGGGTACGCTGACGGATTCGGCACTGGTCGGTAAACGCATCGCCAACCTGCGCCAGATCACCTGCGCCAGCCCCGCGTACTTACGCAAATACGGCGAACCGAAAACCCTCGAAGACCTCAAGCATCACCGTGCGGTGAACTACGTTTCGCGCACCACGGGCAAGCTGTTTCCGTTTGAATTCAGAGTGGACGGCGAGATCAAGGAAGTCGCCATTGACGGCGCGCTTTCAGTGTTCGGCGCGGAAATCTACGCCGCCTCGGCGATTGCCGGATTGGGGCTGATCCAGTGCCCGCATTACCGGATGGAAACGCAGATTGCCCAAGGACTGGTGCAGGAAGTCCTCACAGATATACCGCCACCGGCGATGCCGGTCTCCGTGTTGTATCCGCACAACCGACACATGTCGCCACGGGTCCGGGTGTTTGTGGATTGGTTGGGGGAGGTGTTTGCGGGGGCGGGGTAGCCGGTGGTCTACGGTCACTCTGACCGGCTTGCATTCCGCTAATATTTATCAGAGTGTGTATCGTGTGTATAAGTCTTGCGGTCATCGCGTAATGTGCTCGGCAGATGCTGCCCACAAGGACGAAGGTGATGCGAAGTCGGGAAATGATCAGGATGATCGAGGAGGATGGTTGGTATCTGGTGGCCGTAAAAGGCAGCCACCATCAGTACAAGCATTTGTATAAGTCAGGCAGGGTAACGATCAAGCACCCTGATTCGGATCTTCCAAAAGGGACGATCAACAGCATATTGAAACAGGCGGGTCTGAAATGAGGCCCGACGTCGGAAACGCGAGCCTCGATGAGGCCACATCACAGGAAGGACTTACCGAAATGAAATTCCCGGTCGTTCTGCATAAGGATGCCGACTCAGAATACGGAGTGATTATCCCGGACGTACCGGGCTGCTTCTCCGCAGGCGGTACTGTGGCGCAGGCATTTGAAAACGTAAAAGAAGCGTTGTCTTTGCACTATGAAGGTCTGGTGGCCGATGGTGATCCGCTGCCGCAGGTGCGTGAAATCGATGCTCACCTCGATAACCCGGATTACGCGGGCGGTGTGTGGGGAGTGGTCGAGTTTGATATCACGCCTTATTTCGGCAAATCAGTGCGCTTCAATGCCACGTTGCCTGAACAGTTGCTTGAGCGTATCGACCAGACAGTCAGCCGCGACCGGCGATATAGCTCAAGATCGGGATTTTTGGCGGCTGCTGCGCTGAGAGAATTGTCGGCGTAAACGTTTATGAATCGAAATATGTGAAACGTTTCAGCATTTTCTCGAGTCCGAGGTTTATCGGCGCTTGTCCGGGCGTATGCTTGGCCGCTTGCGAAGCAGTCGATACCACATTCAAGACCGACAAGAGAGGATTCGATGACCTACACCGCTGCCGAAAACCGATACGACTCCATCCCTTACCGCCGCGTGGGGCGCAGCGGTCTGGTATTGCCGGCGTTGTCGCTGGGCCTGTGGCACAACTTCGGCGACAGCACGCCGATCGACACCCAGCGTTCGTTGTTGCGCACGGCGTTCGACCTGGGCATCAATCACTTTGACCTGGCCAATAACTACGGCCCGCCGTACGGCAGTGCCGAGATCAATTTCGGCCGATTGCTGCGTGAAGACTTCAAGCAGTATCGCGATGAGCTGATCATCTCCAGCAAGGCTGGCTGGGACATGTGGCCCGGTCCTTACGGGCAGGGCGGTGGTTCGCGCAAATACGTGCTGGCCAGCCTGGATCAGAGCCTGCAACGGCTGGGCCTGGACTATGTGGACATTTTCTACTCGCACCGCTTTGACCCGGACACACCACTGGAAGAAACCGCCAGTGCACTGGCGACCGCTGTACAACAAGGCAAGGCGTTGTACATCGGCATCTCGTCCTATTCCGGGGTGAAAACCCGTGAGATGGCGGCGCTGTTGAAAGAGTGGAAAGTGCCGCTGCTGATTCATCAGCCGGCGTACAACCTGCTCAACCGTTGGGTGGAAAAGGACCTGCTGGAAGTCACCGACGAACTCGGCACCGGCGTGATTGCTTTCACCCCATTGGCGCAGGGCCTGTTGACCGACAAATACCTCAACGGCATTCCGAAGGATGCGCGGGTCAATCGTCCGGGGGGTGGTTCGTTGCAGTCGTCGCACCTGTCCGAAGCCAACATCGCCCATGTGCGTGGGCTCAATGAAATCGCCAGGCGTCGTGGGCAAAGTCTGGCGCAATTGGCGTTGGCCTGGACATTGCGCGACCCTCGGGTGACCTCGGCGTTGATCGGTGCTAGCCGGCCGGAGCAGATTATCGAGAACGTCGGGGCGTTGAAAAATTTGAGCTTCAGCGCGGAAGAACTGGCGGAGATTGATCGGTTCGCCCAAGAGGGTGGGATCAATCTTTGGGAGAAGCCTTCAACTGCTGAGTGAGCGAGCACTGATCGTTCCCACGCTCCGCKTGGGAATGTCTCAGCGGACGCTCCGCGTTCGGCTTTGGAGGGGACGCGGAGCGTCCCGGGCTGCATTCCCACGCAGAGCGTGGGAATGATCGGGTTTCAGGGGTTACCGAAAAAACGGCACATCCCCCAACACCGTCGCCCGCTGCATCACCCGCCGCGCCGGGCGGTAGTCATCCACCGCGTAATGCTGGGTCACGCGGTTATCCCAGAACGCCACATCATCCTTCTGCCAGCGCCAGCGAATGGTAAATTCCGGCCGTGTGGCATGGGCGAACAAGAACTTCAGAACCGCTTCGCTCTCGGTGTCCGACAGTTCGTTGATCTTCGACGTGAATCCTTCATTGACGAACAGCGAGCGCCGCCCGCTCACCGGGTGTGTACGAATGACCGGGTGCGACAAGGGCGGATTCTTGCGTCGTGCCTCTTCCCACTGGGCCAGCGCTTCGGGCGTATTGCCATAACGCTCAAGCGGGAACGAACGGGTGAAATCGTGGGTGGCGGTCAGCCCTTCGAGCAAGGACTTCATCGGCGCGGACAATGCTTCATACGCCGCAATCCCACTGGCCCACAACGTGTCACCGCCAAACTCCGGCAGCAACTTGGCGCTGAGTACTGCGCCCATGGCCGGGGTCGGCAGGAAGGTCACATCGGTGTGCCAGATCGCGTTGTCGCGCACGTCGGTGACGGCAGTGTCGAGGATCAACACTTCCGGTTGTTCCGGTACGTTGGGGTAGATCGGGTGAATGTGCAGGTCGCCGAAATGGGCGGCGAATCGTGCCTGCTGCTGCGGCGTGATCGGCTGGTCGCGGAAGAACAGCACTTGATGCTTGAGCAGCGCTTGCTCAATGGCATCGCGCTGTTCCAGGTTCAGTGGCTGGCTGGTATCGACGCCGCTGATTTGCGCACCGAGGGCAGAACTGAGGGGGACGATGGTCAGGTAGCTCATGGTGGTTCTCTTCAAATTCGTGGTGTCGAGCATTTGTAGGAGTGAGCCTGCTCGCGATAGCGGTGTGTCATTCACAACATCGTTGTCTGACACGCAATCACCAGAATCCCCAGCACCACCACATCGGTGACCAGGAACTGCGCGGCCGACTGCACCATGAAGCCCAAACCGCTAGTGGCGGCGATCAATTCGGCGGCGACCAGGGTCGACCAACCCACGCCCAGGCCAATGCGCACGCCGGTCAGAATATCCGGCAAGGCACTCGGCAGAATCACATGACGAATCAACTGCGCGCGGGTTGCACCCAGCGACTGCGCTGCACGCAACTTGGCTGGGTCGACAGTGCGCACACCGGTCGCGGTAGCGATGGCAATCGGGGCGAAAATCGCCAGGTAGATCAGCAAGACTTTCGACAACTCACCGATGCCGCACCAGATCACGATCAGCGGCAGATACGCCAACGGTGGAATCGGGCGGTAGAACTCGATCAGCGGATCGAGAATGCCGCGAGCGATGCGGTTGTGGCCGATGGCGATCCCCACCGGCACAGCGGTCAGCACGGCAAAGCCGAGGCCCAGGCCGATACGGCTCAGGCTCGCGCCCAAATGCTGCCACAACGTCGAATCCATGTAGCCGGAAGTCGCCAGCAGCCAACCCTTTTGCAGCACGGCGGATGGTGGCGGCAGGAACAACGGTTCGATCATCCCCGTGGCCGTGACGGCCCACCAGAGGATCACGAGCGCCACCAGTGTCAGCACGCTGATCCAGCGGGTGCTCAAACTGCGACGAACCGGAATCACCGTCGAACTCGGTTTCACCGTCACGGCCGGAATTTCATAGCTGCTCATGCGCGCTCCTGCCGCTGGGCGGCGCTGCGTTGGGAGAATACTTTGGCGAGCACGTGTTCGCGGGTTTCGATAAAGCGCGGGTCGGATTTGATCGCCCGCGCCGACTCGCCGGCCGCATAACGTTGGCCGAAATCCAGGCTCAGGCGCTCGACGATTTGCCCAGGATTGGGCGCCAGCAGAATCAGGTCTGTCGCGAGGAAGACTGCTTCTTCAATGTCGTGGGTAATCAGGAACACCGGCTTGGCGGTACGTCGCCAGACTTGCAGCAACAGCTCCTGCATCTGTTCGCGGGTGAAGGCGTCGAGAGCGCCGAAGGGCTCGTCCATGAGCAAGACGCGAGGGTCGGCGGCTAATGCGCGGGCAAGGCCGACACGCTGCTTCTGGCCGCCCGAGAGCTGCCAGATGCGACGGTTTTCGAAACCGGTAAGGTCGACCAGCGCGAGCATTTCCTTCGCGCGGGTTTCACGTTTGTCCCGAGGAACGCCCGCCAGCTCCAGACCGAAACCGACGTTGGCCAATACGTCCTGCCAAGGCAGTAACGCGTCGTCCTGAAACACCACGCCGCGTTCGGCACTCGGGCCCTTGACCGGCACGCCGTCGAGGGCAATGCGCCCGGCACTGGGCTCGACAAAACCGGCGATCAGGTTCAACAGCGAAGTCTTGCCACTGCCGGACGGGCCGAGGGCAACCAGCAACTGCTGGGGCCCCAGGCTCAGGGAAATATCCGCCAGTACCGGTTCCGGACTACCGGGGTACTGTGCGCTGATGCGCTCCAGCTGTAGCAAGGCCATTGCGGTTAACTCCCGATCAGTTGGTGATGAACTTGGCGTTGACGTACGGTGCGTAGTCCGGCAGCACGGCTTCGACCTTGCCTTGTTCCTTGAGGAACGCGGCGGTGTCGGTGATGGCTTTGGTGGTCGGTGCGCCGAGGGTGATCACCTGGTCAGCCGCCAGCGGGTAGACGTTGCCTTGCAGCAGCAATGGAATGTCGCTGGCCTTGGCGCCGGAGAGCTTCACCAGTTTGTCGACGTTGCTTTGGTTGGCGAGCCAGGCTTTCGGGTCTTTGCGGTAGTCGGCGTAGGCGTCCAGGGTCACTTTGGCGAACGCAGTGACGATTTCCGGGTGCTTCTCGGCGAAGTCTTTGCGCACGATCCAGGCATCGAAGGTTGGTGCGCCGAACTTGGCCAGTTCGCCGGAGGTGATCAGTACTTTGCCGTTTTCCTTGGCGACACCCAGGGCTGGATCCCAGACGTAGGTGGCGTCAATGTCACCGCGTTTCCACGCAGCAATGATCGCGGGTGGAGCCAGATTGAGGACGGTGACTTTCGACGGGTCGATGTTCCAGTGCTTCAACGCAGCCAGCAGGCTGTAGTGACCGGTGGAAACGAATGGCACGGCGATTTTCTTGCCGATCAGATCCTGCGGTGTCTTGATCCCGGAGCCGTCACGCGCGACGAGCGCTTCGGCAGCGCCGATCTGGGTGGCGATGAGGAAGGTTTCCACCGGCACTTTGCGGGTGATCGCCGCCGTCAGGGGGCTGGAACCGAGGTAGCCGATCTGCACGTCACCCGAGGCGATGGCGGCAATGATGTCGGCACCGTTGTCGAATTTTCGCCAGCTGATATCGGCTTTGGTGGCTTTTTCGTAGGCGCCGTCGGCCAGGGCAACTTTTGCCGGGTCCACGGTGGTCTGGTAGGCAACGGTAACGTCAGCGGCTTGGGCAAACAGACTCGCTGCAGCCAGAGTGGCGGCCGCCAGCAAGCGAAGTGGGAAGGTCAGTTTCATTGCGAAGCTCCTTATCCGGCGACCGAGTGTCGGCGTGATAAAGAGACTAAATGATCTAAGAATTCAAAAATAAATAACTTTTTCGAATTAGCTTATGAGAGGAAAACGTTAAGGGCGTCGCTGCAAATCGCTTGATCGTTCCCACGCTTCCGCGTGGGAACGATCAGGCAGAAGTCAGCGTTTAGTTACTGATTGCCAAAATGCTCGCCTGATACGCGCCGACAAACACGTCGAAATCACCGACTTCGTTCTGTTCCAGCTCAACCTGCTGGGCCAGCGACGAACGCGCCAGTTCTTCAAACTTGGCCTGCTCATCCGCCGCCAATGGCTCGCTGCGGAAGAACTCGGCATGGGCCTGGCTTTGACGCAAGGAGAACTGCGCGAAACTTTCCTTGTGCTCAGCCATCGATGCCAACACCTGGGCCGACGGTGTCAGGGACGGATCCTGGACCTTGGCCATTTGCGTATCCAGCGCCTTGCTGTGCGCATCTCCGCCATGGCTCTGATCGAGCAGTGCGGCCAGCGGAGCGATTTTTTCCAGCAGCTCGCCCGCCCACTCTTTCAGGTCAACCGGCTGGCCATCCCGTTGCAGTTGCAGGCCCGGACGACGACCTTCCTTGACCACGCTGAGGAAGTTCGACGTCGCGTTGCCGCAACTGGTGTTGGTCAGCAGCGGGCTGTCGTTCAGCGCGCAATACAGCAGGAACGCATCGAGGAAACGCGACTCGGTGAGATCGATGCCCATTGGCAGGAACGGGTTGATGTCCAGGCAGCGCACTTCAACGTACTGAATGCCACGGGCCACCAGCGCCTGAATCGGCCGTTCGCCGGTGTAGGTCACGCGCTTCGGGCGGATGTTGGAGTAGTACTCGTTTTCGATCTGCAGAATGTTGGTGTTGAGCTGAACCCACTCACCGTCCTGATGCGTGCCGATCTCGACATACGGTGCATACGGTGTGGCGACCGCTTTGCGCAGGCTATCGGTGTAGCTCGACAGATCGTTGTAGCACGGCGTCAAGCCGGCCTGGGCGTTGCTCTGGTAACCCAGGTCGCTCATGCGCAGGCTGGTGGCGTACGGCAGGTACAAGGTGTCCGGGTCCAGTTGTTCCAACTGGTGCGAGCGACCACGCAGGAAGCCGGCGTCCAGTGCGGGCGAGGCGCCAAACAGGTACATCAGCAGCCAGCTGTAGCGGCGGAAGTTGCGGATCAGGGCGATGTAGGCCGTTGACTGATAGTCGCGATCGTCGCCAACAAAATCTTCAACTTGCTTGAGCAGCGGCCAGAGCTTTTCCGGCAGGGAAAAGTTGTAGTGGATCCCGGCGATGCACTGCATGGTCTTGCCGTAACGCAGGGCCAGGCCCTTGCGATACACGTACTTGAGCTGCCCGATGTTGGACGTGCCGTAGTAGGCAATCGGGATGTCTTCCTCGGCCGGCAACGGGCACGGCATCGAGGGGCTCCACAGGTACTCGTTGCCGAGCTTGCTGTAGGCAAAACGGTGAATCTTGTCCAGGCTCGCCAACGTGTCCGCCGGGTCGGGCAGGGCCGGAGTGATGAACTCCAGCAGCGACTCGGAATAGTCGGTGGTGATCTGTTCGTTGGTCAGCGCGGAACCCAATTCTTCCGGGTGCGGCGTTTGCGCCAGGCGACCTTCGCCGGTCACGCGCAGGCATTCACGTTCGATGCCGTGAAGGCACTGTTCGAGCAGAGAGAGGTTAGCGCGCTCGCCAAGCAGGGCCAGGCGGCGGTTGAGAAGTTCGCTCAAGTTGGATTCCTTCACGCGTCAGTCGCCCCAATATGGGGGTGGGCAGGACGGTCTACAAGGGTGAAGTTAAAACTGGCGTTTTCGCCTGGTTTTTCGGGCTCTCAAAGCCCCTGTGGAGCCACCGGCTTCAATCCTTGAATCTGGCAGATGCACGCGAAGGAAACGCAATCCCTGTGGGAGCGGGCTTGCCCGCGAAGGCGGTGTGTCAGACGACTTGATGTTGACTGACACTCCCTTTTCGCGGGCAAGCCCGCTCCCACAGGAAACTCCGACGCTGCTGTCACAGCGCTGAAATTAACTCAAATTGATGACGACTAGCTACAGGACAGCGAACGTGCCTTGCGCTTTTGCGACCAGTTTGTCGCCCTGCATCACATCGGCTTCGACCACCAATGTGCGTCGGCCCGGGTGAATCACCCGTGCCGTGCACATCACTTCGCCGTCGGATACCGCGCGGATGTAGTTGATCTTGCACTCGATGGTCGCGCTCTGCTGGTCAAAGCCGTGGGCGCTGGAACAGGCCAGCCCCATGGCAATGTCCACCAGACTGAACAAGGCCCCGCCGTGCAGCTTGCCAGCGCGATTGCGCAACTCGGGCTCAAGCACCAGGGCGACGTGCGCCACCCCGGTTTCCAGGCTGTGCAAGCGACAGCCCAGCAGCTTGAAAAAGGCACTTTCGGTGTACCCGGCGGGGATGTCCATCAGCGTTTCTTCAACTGCTTGGCGTTGGCGAACAGCGACGCCATGGCGTTGTTGCTCGGTGCGGCAGCTGTGGTTTCCTTACGCGGTGCGGTGTTCTGGGACTGGCGTGGCGCCGACCCCGGACGTGCACCGCGAGCGCCGTCGATTTTCTCGCCCGGGGTGTCGCTCATGCGCATCGACAGGCCCACGCGTTTGCGCGGGATGTCGATTTCCATGACTTTCACCTTCACCACGTCACCGGCCTTCACCGCTTCGCGTGGGTCCTTGATGAACTTCTCCGAAAGCGCGGAGATGTGCACCAAGCCGTCCTGATGCACGCCGATGTCGACGAACGCACCGAAGTTGGTCACGTTGGTGACGACGCCTTCGAGGATCATCCCCAGTTGCAGGTCCTTGAGGTCTTCGACGCCTTCCTGGAACTCGGCGGTCTTGAACTCGGGACGCGGGTCGCGACCGGGTTTTTCCAGCTCTTGCAGGATGTCGGTGACCGTTGGCAGACCGAAGGTTTCGTCGGTGTACTTCTTCGGATCGAGACGCTTGAGGAAGCTGGCGTCGCCAATCAGCGAACGGATGTCACGGTCGGTTTCAGCGGCAATGCGCTGCACCAACGGATAGGCTTCCGGGTGAACGGCCGAGGAATCCAGCGGGTTGTCACCGTTCATCACGCGCAAGAAACCGGCGGCCTGTTCGAAGGTTTTCTCGCCCAGACGCGCGACTTTCTTCAATGCCGCACGGGTTTTGAACGCGCCGTGTTCATCGCGATGGCTGACGATGTTCTGTGCCAGGGTCGCGTTGAGGCCGGAGATGCGCGCCAGCAGCGCCACGGAGGCGGTGTTGACGTCGACGCCCACGGCGTTCACGCAGTCTTCGACAACCGCGTCCAGGCCACGCGCCAGTTTCAGCTGCGACACATCGTGCTGGTACTGGCCGACACCGATGGATTTCGGATCGATCTTCACCAGCTCAGCCAGTGGATCCTGCAAGCGACGGGCAATCGACACCGCACCACGGATCGATACGTCCAGGTCCGGGAATTCTTTGGAAGCCAGTTCCGACGCCGAGTAAACCGATGCACCGGCCTCGGAGACCATGACTTTGGTCATCTTCATCGCTGGGTATTTCTTGATCAGCTCGGCGGCCAGCTTGTCGGTTTCACGGCTGGCGGTGCCGTTGCCGATGGCGATCAGGTCGACCGAGTGCTTGGCGCACAGGGCGGCGAGAATCGCGAGGGTCTGATCCCACTTGTTATGCGGCACGTGCGGGTAAACGGTGGCGTGGTCCAGCAGCTTGCCGGTGGCATCGACCACGGCGACCTTGCAGCCGGTACGCAGGCCCGGGTCGAGGCCCAGTGTCGCGCGCGGGCCGGCTGGAGCCGACAGCAGCAAGTCATGCAGGTTGTGCGCGAACACGTTGATCGCTTCGGTTTCCGCACCGTCGCGCAGCTCACCCAGCAGGTCGGTTTCAAGGTGGGTGTAGAGCTTGACCTTCCAGGTCCAGCGCACCACTTCGCCCAGCCATTTGTCGGCGGCGCGGTTCTGGTTCTGGATACCGAATTGCTGGCCGATCATGCCCTCGCACGGGTGCATGGTGCCCGGCAGTTCGTCACCGACTTTCAGGGCCGAACTCAAAATGCCTTCGTTGCGGCCACGGAAAATTGCCAGCGCGCGGTGCGACGGCATGCTTTTCAGCGGTTCGTCGTGTTCGAAGTAGTCGCGGAACTTGGCGCCTTCCTCTTCCTTGCCAGCGATAACGCGGGCACTGAGGGTAGCCTCCTGCTTTAGGTAGCTGCGCAGTTTGTCCAGCAAACCGGCGTCTTCGGCGAAGCGCTCCATGAGGATGTACTTGGCGCCTTCGAGGGCGGCCTTCACATCGGCCACGCCTTTTTCTGCATTCACGAAGCGTGCGGCTTCAGCGTCGGGCGTCAGGGATGGATCGTTGAACAGGCCGTCAGCCAGTTCGCCGAGGCCGGCTTCCAGGGCAATCTGGCCCTTGGTGCGGCGCTTTTGCTTGTACGGCAGGTACAAGTCTTCGAGGCGGGTCTTGGTGTCGGCGAGTTTGATATCGCGCTCAAGTGCCGGGGTCAGCTTGCCTTGCTCTTCGATGCTGGCGAGGATGCTGATGCGCCGTTCGTCGAGTTCTCGCAGGTAGCGCAGACGCTCTTCCAGATGACGCAACTGGATGTCATCGAGGCTGCCGGTCACTTCTTTCCGGTAACGGGCGATGAAGGGAACGGTAGAGCCTTCATCGAGTAGCGCGACGGCCGCTTCGACCTGTTGTGGGCGTACACCGAGTTCCTCGGCGATGCGGCTGTTGATGCTGTCCATAAAACCACCTGACAAATTGTGAAAGCAGGCTCGCAGGCGCAGAGATAGAGGCTCTGCGAGTCTGGTTGAGCGGCCTGGCCTGCGCCGCTGCCTGGATCAAAGGGCACCCCATTGACCCGTGAAATCGAACAATTACTGCGGGCGGCAGGAAAATAAATAGCGCCTGCCTGTAGTACCTGTCTGATGTTGCCTGACACAAAACGCCGCGCATTATAACCAGCGTTCGCGCATTCCGGGGCATCGCTGGCGGGAAGGGGAATGGCCGGTTTACTGGCGGTGGAGGAAAAATCTGCTAACAATGCACACGGTGCGTATAACGGCAGCTACGCCATAATGCGCGCCGAGATCAAAGGAGCATCTAATGAGCAGCACTGCAAACACTGCTGAAGGCGAAAAAATTCTTATTGTTGACGACGATCCGGGCCTCAGCAGCCTGCTGGAGCGTTTTTTCGTCAGCAAGGGCTACCGCGCCCGCGCCGTACCCAACACCGAGCAGATGGATCGTCTGCTGTCGCGTGAAGTGTTCAACCTGGTCGTCCTCGACCTGATGCTGCCCGGCGAAGACGGCTTGACCGCCTGCCGCCGCCTGCGCGCCGCGAACAATCAGATTCCGATCATCATGCTGACCGCCAAGGGCGATGAGCTGAGCCGTATCAAGGGCCTGGAACTGGGCGCCGACGATTACCTGGCCAAGCCGTTCAACCCGGATGAGCTGATGGCCCGCGTCAAAGCGGTCCTGCGTCGTCAGTCGACACCTGTGCCGGGAGCACCGGGCAGCGAAGACGAAAGCGTGACCTTCGGTGATTACGTACTGTCGCTGGCGACCCGCGAACTCAAGCGTGGCGACGAAGTACACATGCTCACCACCGGTGAGTTTGCGGTCCTCAAGGCATTGGTGATGAACGCGCGTCAGCCACTGACCCGCGACAAGTTGATGAACCTGGCCCGTGGCCGCGAGTGGGATGCCCTGGAGCGTTCCATCGACGTGCAGATCTCCCGTCTGCGCCGGATGATCGAACCCGATCCGTCCAAGCCGCGTTACATCCAGACAGTCTGGGGCGTGGGCTACGTGTTCGTTCCGGATGGCGCCRCCACCAAGTGATCGGCGATTTGTAGGAGCGGGTCCTGCGGACGACATTGTCCRCAGACTCGCGATCCGCAATATGCGAGCATCGCTCGCTCCTGCAAGTGTGTAGCGGTTATCCATGAAAACCCCCGTTTGGTTCCCCCAGAGTTTCTTCTCCCGCACCCTTTGGCTGGTGCTGATCGTCGTTCTGTTTTCCAAGGCGCTGACCCTGGTTTATCTGTTGATGAACGAAGACGTGCTGGTGGACCGGCAATACAGCCACGGTGTCGCCCTGACGCTGCGCGCCTATTGGGCCGCCGATGAAGAAAACCGCGCGAAGATCGCCGATGCCGCCACCCTGATTCGGGTGGTGGGTGCCGGTGTGCCTGAGGGTGAGCAGCACTGGCCATACAGCGAGATCTACCAGCGGCAGATGCAGGCTGAACTGGGCGCCGATACCGAAGTCCGGTTACGCATGCACTCGCCGCCGGCGCTGTGGGTCCGGGCGCCGAGCCTGGGTGATGGCTGGCTGAAAGTGCCGCTGTATCCGCATCCATTGCGGGGGCAGAAAATCTGGAACGTGCTCGGCTGGTTCCTCGCCATTGGCTTGTTGTCCACGGCGTCGGCATGGATCTTCGTCAGTCAGCTCAACCAACCATTGAAACGTCTGGTGTATGCCGCAAGGCAACTCGGCCAGGGGCGCAGCGTGCGATTGCCCATCAGCGACACGCCCAGCGAAATGACCGAGGTGTATCGCGCCTTCAATCAGATGGCGGAAGACGTCGAGCAGGCCGGCCGGGAACGCGAGCTGATGCTGGCCGGTGTGTCCCATGACTTGCGTACGCCGTTGACCCGATTGCGCTTGTCCCTGGAGCTGATGGGTGATCGCACCGATCTGACCGACGACATGGTGCGCGACATCGAAGACATGGACGCAATCCTCGATCAGTTCCTGGCGTTTATCCGCGATGGTCGTGACGAGTCGGTGGAGGAAGTGGACCTCAGCGACCTGGTTCGCGAAGTCGCGGCACCGTACAACCAGAACGAAGAAAGAGTGCGTTTGCGCCTGGAGCCGATCCAGCCGTTTCCATTGCGCCGGGTGTCGATGAAACGCCTGTTGAACAACCTGATCGGCAATGCCTTGCATCACGCCGGCAGCGGCGTTGAGGTGGCGGCCTATGTGTCTGGCGATACTGCCGCGCCGTATGTGGTGCTGAGTGTCATGGACCGTGGGGCGGGGATTGATCCGTCGGAGCTGGAGGCGATCTTCAATCCGTTCACTCGGGGGGATCGTGCCCGGGGTGGCAAAGGGACCGGCCTGGGCCTGGCGATCGTGAAGCGGATTGCGTCGATGCACGGTGGGAATGTTGAGTTGCGTAACCGTTCCGGTGGCGGGCTGGAAGCTCGGGTACGGTTGCCGCTGGGGTTGATGTTGCCGCGGGATGCTGTCTGACCTGATCGTTCCCACGCGGAGCGTGGGAACGATCAGCCTCAGCCCTTTCCTTTGGTTCGGGTCATGTTCGGCCCGCCATTCTTTTCCAGATGCTCGATGATGATCCCCGCCACGTTTTTCCCGGTGGTGGTTTCGATCCCTTCCAGTCCCGGCGACGAATTGACTTCCATCACCAGCGGCCCGTGATTGGAGCGCAGGATGTCCACGCCCGCCACCGCCAGGCCCATCACCTTCGCTGCACGCAACGCGGTCATGCGTTCTTCGGGTGTGATCTTGATCAGGCTGGCGCTGCCACCTCGATGCAGGTTGGAGCGGAACTCCCCGGGCTTGGCCTGACGCTTCATTGCTGCGATCACCTTGTCGCCGACCACGAAGCAACGAATGTCGGCCCCGCCGGCTTCCTTGATGTATTCCTGAACCATGATGTTCTGCTTCAGGCCCATGAACGCTTCAATCACCGACTCCGCCGCCGTCGCCGTTTCACACAACACCACACCAATGCCCTGGGTCCCTTCCAGCACCTTGATCACGAGCGGGGCGCCGTTGACCATGTCGATCAGGTCGGGAATGTCATCCGGCGAGTGAGCGAACCCGGTCACCGGCAGGCCGATGCCGCGACGTGACAGCAATTGCAACGAACGCAGCTTGTCCCGCGAACGGGCAATGGCCACCGATTCATTGAGCGGAAACACGCCCATCATTTCAAACTGGCGCAACACCGCGCAGCCATAAAACGTGACCGACGCACCGATCCGGGGGATCACCGCGTCGAACCCTTCCAGCGGCTTGCCGCGGTAGTGGATCTGCGGCTTGTGGCTGGCAATGTTCATGTAGGCGCGCAGGGTGTCGATCACCACCATTTCATGGCCACGCTCGGTACCGGCTTCAACCAGACGACGAGTGGAATACAGACGCGGGTTCCGCGACAGCACAGCGATCTTCATGCAACACCTGTGGAGGAGGTAGATACCGGGAACACCGGCTTGTCTTGTACGTACTTGATGCCCGGATTGACCACCAGCTGACCGTGAATCAGGGCTTTGGAACCGAGCAACAGGCGATAACGCATGGATTTGCGGCAGGCGAGCGTGAACTCGACCTGCCAGACCCGATCACCGAGGGCCAGGGTGGTGCTGACCACGTATCGCTTCTGCGCGTGACCGTTGGAGCTTTTAATGGTTTTCATCGTCACCAGCGGCGCTTCGCAGCGTCGATGGCGCAACTGCACCACCGTGCCCAAGTGCGCGGTGAAGCGAACCCACTGCTCGCCATCGCGCTCGAACGGCTCGATGTCGGTGGCATGCAGGCTGGAGGTACTGGCACCGGTGTCGATTTTTGCCCGCAGGCCCGCGACTCCCAAATCCGGGAGCGCCACCCACTCGCGCAGACCGACAACGGTCAAATGGTCAAATGTCTTCAAAGTGCTCAACCGGTAGAAACCGCACGGCCCGGCAAGCGGCCGAATTCGCGGTATTCACGCAGAATAATGGTTAAAAGGCGACAGATATCTACGGCCCGGATTTCCAGCCCCTGCGAGAGGTTCTGGAATGCGTGCATTGTAATCCGAGCCGGTGGAATTCTTGGTACGACTGAAACGGTAGTACAGTTCAGCAATATTTCAGAATGAGGAAATCCCATGGCACAAAAAAACGAAGAGGACGATAAAGTCCGTCTCGATAAATGGTTGTGGGCCGCGCGTTTTTACAAAACCCGTGCCTTGGCCAAGGCTGCCATTGAAAGCGGCAAGGTGCATTGCCGGGGCGAGCGTTGCAAGCCAGGCAAGGAACCGAGAGTCGGCGATGAGTTTGTGATTCGAGCCGGTTTCGACGAGCGCACGGTGGTGGTTCAGGCGCTGTCGATCGTTCGTCGGGGCGCGCCGGAGGCCCAGACGCTGTATGCCGAAACCGAAGCCAGCATCGCCAAGCGCGAAAACGCCGCCGCCCAGCGTAAGGCTGGCGCGCTGGGTGTGAGCACCGATGGCAAACCGAGCAAGAAACAGCGACGGGATTTGTTCAAGTTTCGTGGCAGTAGCAGCGGCGACTAGCCTGAAATCCGGCCCTTTGACCGCGGCGGACTTGCAATTGGCGGGATGAGTAACCATATCGGGTCATTCCCTGACGGTACTACGAGCTGATAAATAGCCACTCGTCGAAAATCACTACCGCATCCGACCCCATGGGCCATAAAGAGGGCCTATGGCGTCAGAGGCGTTGAAACTTCATTTTGATCAATTCAGATACCCAGACTTATGACCGACCTACCGGATAACGACTTCACCCAACGCTTCATCTTCGATGACAGCGACACCCGTGGCGAGCTGGTCTCGTTGGAGCTCAGCTACGCCGAAGTCCTGGCCAAACACGCCTATCCGGAACCGGTCGCACAATTGCTCGGCGAACTGATGGCGGCTGCATCGCTGCTGGTCGGCGCGCTGAAGTTCGATGGCTTGCTGATTCTCCAGGCCCGTTCCGATGGCCCGATCCCGCTGCTGATGATCGAGTGCTCCAGCGAGCGCGATATCCGCGGCCTGGCCCGTTACGAGGCCGATCAGATTGCCCCCGATGCGACACTCGCCGATTTGATGCCAAACGGCGTGTTGGCGCTGACAGTCGACCCGACCCAGGGTCAGCGTTACCAGGGCATCGTCGACCTCGACGGCGAGACCCTGTCCGAGTGCTTCACCAACTATTTCGTCATGTCCCAACAGGTCGGCACCCGTTTCTGGCTGTACGCCGATGGCCGCCGCGCCCGTGGCCTGCTGTTGCAACAACTGCCTGCCGATCGCTTGAAAGACGAAGAAGAACGCGCCGCCAACTGGCAGCACCTCACTGCGCTGGCCACCACCCTGACCGCCGATGAATTGCTGAGCCTGGACAACGAAACCGTGCTCCATCGTCTTTACCACGAAGAGCAAGTGCGCCTCTTCGACGTGCAGAAACTGCGCTTCCGTTGCAGCTGCTCGCGCGAACGTTCGGCCAATGCCCTGGTCAGTCTGGGGATGGACGATGCGCAAAATCTGGTGGTTGAACACGGTGGCAACATCGAAATCGACTGCCAATTCTGCAACCAGCGCTACCTGTTCGATGCCGCTGACGTCACTCAATTGTTCGCGGGCGCAGGGGTCGAGACGCCGTCAGATACCCGTCACTAAAACGGTTCAGCGCAGGTAAATTCACTGGTAAGTGCCGGAATAACGCCGTTACGACAGGAGGGGCCTACTCTTTTTGGGCTTTTCTGGCATAATCCGGCCCACTTTTTTCGCGGTAGTAGTGCACGACTTTCTACTACAAAAACGTTTGGAGCACTCGGCCACTGGCCGACGGGGAACCTCATGACGCAAGCCAATAACGCCGTGTACACCGATCTGAGTGTTGATGATCTGGTTAAAGAAGCCCTGAATCGCGGTGAAGGCGAGCTTGCCGATACCGGCGCGCTGGTTGTTCGCACCGGTCACCGTACCGGCCGCTCGCCAGTCGACCGTTTCATTGTTGAAGAGCCAACCACTCAGGCTGCCATCGCCTGGGGCCCGATCAACCGCAAGTTCCCGGCCGACAAGTTCGATGCCCTGTGGGACCGCGTTGAGGCGTTCAACAATGCACAAGAGCATTTCGTTTCCCACGTTCATGTAGGTGCGGCTGCCGATCACTACCTGGCCGTGAAAATGACCACCCAGACTGCCTGGCAGAATCTGTTCGGTCGTTGCCTGTTCATCAACCCGGCCCAGTACAACCCGGCTGGTCGTGAAGAGTGGCAGGTTCTGAACGTTGCCAACTTCGAATGCGATCCAGAGCGTGACGGCACCAACTCCGATGGTTGCGTGATCCTCAACTTCGCACAGAAAAAAGTGTTGATCGCTGGCATGCGCTACGCCGGTGAAATGAAGAAAGCGATGTTCTCGGTGCAGAACTTCCTGCTGCCGGCCGCCGACGTGCTGCCAATGCACTGTGCTGCCAACATCGGCGAAGAAGGTGACGTGACCCTGTTCTTCGGTTTGTCCGGCACCGGTAAAACCACTCTGTCCGCCGACGAAAGCCGTTACCTGATCGGTGACGACGAACACGGTTGGGGCGAGGGCGTAGTGTTCAACATCGAAGGCGGTTGCTATGCCAAGTGCATCGACCTGTCCGAGAAGAACGAGCCGGTCATCTGGAAAGCCATCAAGCACGGCGCAGTCCTGGAAAACGTCGTTATCGATGACGCCAAGCACGCCGACTATGCCGACGTCAGCCTGACCCAGAACAGCCGCGCGGCCTATCCGCTGGAGCACGTTGCCAAGCGTTCCGAGAAGAACCTCGGTGGCGAGCCAAACGCTGTAATCTTCCTGACCTGCGACCTGACCGGCGTGCTGCCGCCAGTGTCGATCCTCAGCGAAGAACAAGCGGCCTAYCACTTCCTGTCCGGCTACACCGCTCTGGTGGGCTCGACTGAAATGGGTTCGGGCAGCGGCATCAAGTCGACCTTCTCCACCTGCTTCGGCGCACCGTTCTTCCCGCGTCCGGCTGGCGAATACGCAGAACTGCTGATCAAGCGCATCCGCGGCTTCGGCTCCAAGGTTTACCTGGTCAACACCGGCTGGACCGGCGGTGGCTACGGCGTCGGCAAACGCTTCAACATCCCGACCACTCGTGCGGTGATCGCAGCGATCCAGAGCGGCGCGTTGATCGGTGCTGAAACCGAACACCTCGACACCATCAACCTCGACGTGCCATTGGCCGTGCCGGGCGTTGAGACTGGCCTGTTGAACCCACGTAACACCTGGGCTGAAAAGGCTGCTTACGATGAAGCTGCCAAAGCACTGGCGGGTCTGTTTGTTGAGAACTTCAAGAAGTTCGAAGTGAGCGATGCGATCAAGGCTGCCGGGCCGAAGTTGTAAGACTGGTTCTGGCGAATGAAAAAGCCGCCCTTCGGGGCGGCTTTTTTGTGGGCGCTATTCAGCTCGTCAGATTCACGAAACTGCCAATATTCCAGCTGAAACTGCGTAAAACGACCAGGATAATGGCACTTATGCGTTCGATTTGGAGCCTTCCAATTCGAGCGTATCCCACCGTTGAGCTTTGATTGCTTTGTACAGCATGCCAATGGTCAGTGGGACTTTGTCACCGCGACCTTTGGCTCGGCGCTTGAGGAACACATCAAACCCTTCCGGCTGAAAGTAGCGATAGGCGTCGTAATCTATCAAGTCGATCCCAAACTGCTCTTCCAGCGCTTCCATCAAGTGCCGCGCATCGGTGCCGTCACAACTCAGGTCGAAGTTGATCGAGGTGGTGAGGCTGATGGATTTGCGTTCAGGCAGGCCGAGTTCCTCGTGCAACAACTGCATGAGCAGGTGCATGGTGTGGTCGTCGGGGAAGTTGGGGGCGAGGTTCATGATGGCCTCCAGTTGGAGAAAAGTGGCGTTGATACGCTCAGTGCCTTCTTTCAAATAACGAGCGGTTGGGTCGGCGTCGGAGAGCTTTTGTAGCATTCGAAACCTGGTGGTGGGCCTAATCACGGCCATTGTTGTCTAGCATGCAGTACCCGTATTGCTTCTATCGTTTGTGGCAAGACCGCATAGACCATAACGTAATTTGGTGTGGCGACTATTTCATGAGTGCCATGGATTCTGCCCTTTTTATATAGCTTTGGTTGCTGGCGTGCTTGCTCTGCTTTGAATTCGAAGACTTCGTCTAAAGCAATTGCCGCGTAAGGGTTGTCCTGGCAAATGTAATTCATGATGTTGTCCCGGTCAGTCAGCGCCGAGGGGCGCCAAACAACCCGCATTAGCGCGTCCGTCGACGTATGGCATCACGTTTTGCAGCAAAGATTCGGCGTGCCTCTTCGTCACTCACGCTTGGTCGGGGATCATCAATGCTGGCCTGAACCTGCTTCCTGAACCACTCCTCATAAGCAGCGGCTTCATGAGCTTGCTTCATTGCGTCGGAACGGTCCGGGCGCGAATAGGTTTTTACTTGTAGGGGGTCATAGCCCGAAGCATCGACATCGAAATGATTGATGCCTATTCCTTGCAAATAAATCACTAGCGTTTCAAGTTTTTTAAATAGGCGAATTTGTTGGCTGCGTTGCGCTGCCAGGGAATGTGCTTGTGATCCATGTTCAATCTGTACCGTCCACCCACCCTGTTTGGCTGAGATGTGAGCGGCGTTAACGGCGCCGTTTTCAACCAGTTTGACAAGCGTGCTGTGATCAATCGTTTCGGTTGTCATAAAAAGGAGCCCGTGGCTGATCAGTGGCTCACATGCTACGCAATCAATAATAGTTTGCAATCTTTTGCCTCCATTAGGGATGTAGGAATTAGTATCCTTTTTCGTGGGCAGCCAGCTCACAGTGAAGTTGGCTTCCCGGTGAAAAGGGTGTCTTAGGTTGGTGCTTTCCAGCCCATCATGCGTTGTTGGGCGACTTGCATCAGGTCGCAACCGTCCTGAGTCAGCAGGTAGAGCGCGTGAGTGATGTGCGGGATGTCTTCGACGTCGCCGTGTTTGAAGCAGATGCAGTGCAGGGTTTTGAGGAGATCACTGGAGGCTCGGATGCGCTGCATGGCAGCTTCGAGGATGTCCTGGGGGTTGGCCTGTGTGTCGATGATCAGGGGCGGGGAGTCGGTGAGATTGGTTTGCAGCGGGCGGTAGCGATCAAAAAGAGGATTTAACGTTGTCACTGATGAACACCTGTATTTAATTGGAAATGTGAACTCTCTTTGTCGGGTGACCAAGCCCGAGCCGCTGATTTGGCAGCGACGGTCACGACTATAGGTGTGAGCCGCCAGGCAGCGAAAGGCGACAAGGGATCTGTCGTTGTAGGACCGGGATGAAGCTTTGATAGGGCGCTGCCTACAGACTTATCCCCAGCCGAAATATCTATCGTTTAGAGCCATCAGGCCTTCCGCGTTATCGTCCATTGCGGGCAAGCCCGGCTCCTACAGGGATTTTCATCCGGGCATCAACCAGCGCTAATTCTCGGTAGGCGCTGGTGGGCGATGTCCAACAGTTCGTTGCCGTCCTGAGTCAGCAGGTACAACGCGTTGACGATGTTGGGGATGTCGGCTGTATCGGCGTGTTTGAAGCACAGGCAATAGAGGGTTTCGAGCAGGCCGGTGGCGGCGCGGATGCGTTGTCGGGCGGCGTCGAGAATTTCGTGAGGATCTGCGTCGGTGTCGATGACCAGCACCGGTGTTTCGCTGTAGCTGGATTTGAGTGGGCGATAGCGGTCTTGCATGAGGTCCGTCCTGTTTTCAGCGGCGCGGCAAACTATAGGGGCGCGCATCAAGGGGTCGCAATACCGCGCAAATGGACAGGTTTTGTAGGGGGTTTACCGTCGATGTCGTCTTTTGCCTACGCGCGCGCCAGAATCCGTAGGACGATTCGAAAACGCCTGCGTTTCGCTTAAAGCGAGTCAGGCATGCGATGCCTTAGCCCCTTCGCCTGCTGGTGACCCTTTGAAGCTGTATCATCCCGTATCGTTTTGGCCCCCGACCTTTTCTCGACTCGCTGCGTTTGCCGGCTAGGCTTTGGGCTTCGCAGCGGTCAACGGAGTGACAGCTTATGCACAACACCCTGGAACAGGTTTTCGGTTATCCACAGTTTCGTCCTGGCCAGGAGGCGGCAGTCAGCGCGGTCTTGGCCGGGCGCTCGGCGGCGGCGATTTTCCCGACAGGTTCGGGCAAATCCCTTTGCTACCAATTACCCGCCGTGCTGCTGCCACACCTGACGCTGGTGGTCTCGCCATTGCTGGCGCTGATGCAGGATCAACTGGCGTTCCTGCAACGCCACGGTATTGCGGCGGGCAGCATCGATTCGGCGCAGAGCCGTGATGACGCCAGTGATGTGATGGCGCGGGCCAAGTCTGGCGAGCTGAAGATCTTGATGATTTCAGTGGAGCGGCTGAAGAACGAGCGCTTCCGTAACTTTTTGCAGCAAGTGCCTATCTCGCTACTGGTGGTGGACGAGGCGCATTGTATTTCCGAGTGGGGCCACAACTTCCGCCCCGACTACCTCAAGCTCCCGGACTACCAGCGCCAGTTCAATATTCCACAGGCGCTGCTGCTGACCGCGACCGCGACGCCCAAGGTCATCGCCGACATGGAGGCCAAGTTTGCCATCGCACCGGAAGACGTAGTGACCACGGGTTTCTATCGACCCAACCTCAACTTATTGGTAGAGCCCGTGCGTGGTCAGGACAAACGCCGACGGCTGGTCGAATGGATGAACGAGCGCCCCAATCAGCCAAGCATCGTCTACGTCACCCTGCAAAAAACCGCTGAGCATATTGCTGAACATTTGAGCCGCAACGGCATTCAGGCCGAGGCGTATCACGCCGGTTTGCCCCACGAACAACGCGAAGCCATTCAAAAGCGCTTCATGGGCGGGCAGTCCAATTGCATCGTCGCCACCATCGCGTTTGGCATGGGCATCGACAAGAGTGACATCCGCAATGTGGTGCATTTCGACCTGCCCAAATCCATCGAAAACTACAGCCAGGAAATCGGCCGTGCCGGACGTGACGGGCAGCCGTCCGATTGTCTGGTGCTAGCCAACCGCGACAGCCTCAACGTGCTGGAAAACTTCGTCTACGGCGATACGCCGGAACTGGACGGCATTCGCTGCGTACTCGACGAGTTGCAAGCGTCCGCCCCCGAAGGTCAATGGGAGTTTTTAATCGGCCCGCTGGCGGACCAGAGCAACATCCGGCAATTACCGCTCAAGACCTTGCTGGTGCAACTGGAACTGCGCGGATTGATTGCCCCGCGTTACGCCTATTACGCCGAATACCGCTTCAAATACTTGCAGGAACCCGAGGCCCTGTTAGCCCGTTTTGAGGGTGAGCGAAGGGACTTTGTCGCGGCAATCATCCAGACCTCCAGTCGCGCACGGACTTGGGCGACGGTGAATTTCGATGCGCTGTACGAGCAGCACCAGGCCGAGCGCAATCGGGTGGTCAAGGCACTGGATTACTTCCAGGAAAAGGGTTGGGTCGAACTCGAAAGCAAGCAGATGACCGAGGTCTACAGCCTGCTGCAATCGGAAGTTGATTCTCAGGCCTTGAGTGTCGAGTTACATGCCTACTTCACTCAACACGAGCGAACCGAGATCGCTCGGATTCACGCCATGCTTGATCTGTTTGCCACTGACCAGTGCCTGGGTTATCGCCTGGCCGAGTATTTCGGTGATGAAAACGCGCCTCGGCAGTGCGGGCATTGTTCGGTCTGTCACGGGCACGTAGCCCGGCTGCCAGCACCGCCGGAGTTGCCGGCACTTGTGGATAAAAGTTTCGAAGCACTGTGCGGTGATTTTATCCACAGGCACGAGCAGCACACCGGCAATGCACCGTCGGCCGAGCGCGTCACGCGGTTTCTGTGCGGCATCAGCGTACCGCTGTTTACCAAGCTCAAGGTGCGGGCAATTGCGGGGTTCGCGGCGCTGGAGAATTATCCCTATGCCGACGTGCGGGAGTGGGCCGAGGCGCATCTCCCGGGGTAGATCCATCCGCTGAATGTTGCTCATCACAGGAATAAATTTCAAAAATGCAGGGCGTCTGACTATGGTGAGGGCTGTCTTTGGATCGCCAACAAGAGAGCAAATCATGAGCCAGACGCCATTCAATATTCAGCGTGCCGCCGTCATCGGTGCAGGCACCATGGGCCGTGGCATTGTCATGTGTCTGGCCAATGCCGGGGTGCCGGTGCAGTGGGTGGATAACAATCCGCAGATGCTTGAACAGGCGCTGGCCACCGTCGCGGACACCTACGCCCATAACGTGCGTCAGGGCCGCATCGATCAGGCGGAGGCGGATGCGCGCCTCGCACGGGTAACGGCGGCTGCCGATTACGCATCGATCCGCGATGTTGATCTGGTGATTGAAGCGGTCTACGAAAACCTGGAACTGAAGCAGAAAATTTTCCGGGAACTGGATGGCCTGCTCAAACCCGAAGCGATCCTGGCCAGCAACACCTCGGCCCTGGACATCGACGCCATTGCCGCCGCCACTCGCCGTCCGCAACAGGTCCTGGGGCTGCACTTCTTCAGCCCGGCGCACATCATGAAACTGCTGGAAATCGTCCGTGGCGCCCAGACTGCGCCGGCGGTACTCGATGCCGCGCTGGCGCTGGGCAAGCGCATGGGCAAGGTCAGCGTGGTGGCAGGCAATTGTGACGGATTCATTGGCAACCGCATGCTCAATACCTACGTGCTCGAAGCGCGCAAGATGCTGCTGGAGGGGGCCTATCCCTACCAGGTGGATGCGGCGCTGCAAGGTTTCGGTTTTGCCATGGGACCGTTCCGCATGTACGACGTGGTCGGGGTCGACCTGGGGTGGCGTGCGCGGGAATTGGCCGGCACCGGGCAGGATGCGCCAGAGGTTCAAGTGGATAACCGGCTGTGTGAACTCGGGCGTTTCGGTCAGAAAAGTGGCAACGGCTATTACCACTACGAACCGGGCAGTCGCCAGGCTGAGCACGATGTCGAGGTTGATGCGCTGGTCTTGAAGGTCAGCGAAGGCTTGGGCTTCCAGCGCCGCGAAATCAGCCCTGAAGAGGTTCTGGAGCGTTGCTTGCTGGCACTGGTCAACGAAGGCGCGAAGATCCTTGAGGAAGGCATTGCCGGGTCGGCACACGACATCGATCTGGTGTACCTCAACGGCTATGGTTTCCCGGCGGACAAGGGCGGGCCGATGGCCTGGGCGGATCAGCAAGGATTGGCGGACATCCACCAACGCTTGATGGCATTGGAAACCCGGCAAGGCGATCACTGGCAGCCAGCACGGCTGATTGGCGAGTTGGCGGCGGTGGGTAAAGGATTCGCGGATCGGTAGACTTCAATACCGGTGATCGTTCCCATGCTTTGCATGGGAACGCCTCCTTGGACGCTCTGCGTCCACTGTGACGCCAAGCGTCACGGGCTGGATTCCCACGCAGAGCGTGGGAACGATCTTTCAAGACGAGAGCCTCCCATGAGCCAACGCACCGACTACCCACACTTCCAGCCCATCACCACCCGCTGGCACGACAATGACGCCTACGGTCATGTCAACAACGTCACCTACTACAGCTTCTTCGACACGGCGGTGAACACTTACCTGATCGAAGTCGGCGGCCTGGATATCCATGACGGCGAGGTGGTGGGTTTTGTCGTAAGTTCGGCTTGCGACTACTTTGCTTCCATCGCGTTTCCGGACCGGATCGAGATCGGCCTGCGAGTCGGCAAGTTGGGCAACAGTTCGGTGCAATATGAATTGGCCGTGTTCAAGCAAGGGGAAGAGGAAGCCTGCGCGGCCGGGCGCTTCGTGCATGTGTTTGTAGATCGCCTGTCGAATCAGCCTGTGTCGATTCCGGCCGGATTGCGTGGGGCGCTGGAGCGTTTGGTGGTTTAGACCGGGCAAAAAAAATCGCAGCCCGAGGGCTGCGATTTTTTGACGTACCGGCTAGCGAGGCGACTGAAGTCTCAATCGCGGTCGCGGTAGTACTTGTGGTGCTTGCGATGACCGTAGTGGTGGCCACGATCGTGGTGACCGTCACGGTAGTAGCCACGATCACCACGATAAGAGCGATTATCGTTGTCGCCCTCATCATCGTATTTGTTGCCCATGTAGTTACCCAGCGCGCCACCAGCGCCGCCGCCTGCTGCGGAGCCGATCAGGCTGCCGGTGGTGCCGCCCATGCTGCGGCCGACCACGTTACCGCCTGCTGCGCCCAGTGCGCCGCCGATAGCGGCTTCGCCACGGCTGTGTTTGTTTGCGCCAACTGCGCTACCACCCGCGCCGCCCAGGGCCGCGCCGATGGTGGAACCTGTATTGCCGCCTAACGACTGACCGACGACCGAGCCAAGAACCCCGCCCAATGCGCCGCCCACACCTGCTTCGGTGGTGCCGCCAGCAGAAGCAATGCCACTGACCAAGCCAAGGGACAACAAGAGAATCGAGGAGAACTTCATGGGGGAACCTCAAGGGGATGACGGCGCGATCCTGAGGCTGTGTCAGAGGTGTGACAATCGAAATCCGACGAGTAACACGACTTCAGCACATTTTGATAAGTTACTGTTTTATAGACGGAACTTAACGGTTTTTCGCCGGTCTTTAGTTACTTCGGACAGGCCGTTTCTATACAGAAACGGCCTTTTTTGTGGGCGATTGGAAAGTTGTTCGTCGCGAAGAGTGATCGTTCCCACGCTCTGCGTGGGAACGCCTCAATGGACGCTTTGCGGCCGCTTTGGGACGCGGAGCGTCCCGGGCTGCATCCCCACGCAGAGCGTGGGAACGATCAGGGGTGGGACGTCAGGCCGACCTGGCCATGATCAATCCGGTTTCACTCGCTGCTTCCAAACGGATCGCCACAAACTTCGACGTCGGCGTATGGCTGCCATCCCCGGTGCTTTCCAGTGGCACCAGCGGATTCACTTCCGGGTAGTAAGCCGCCGCTTGCCCCGCCGGGATATCAAACGCCAGCAGGGTGAAGCCCTTGACGCGGCGCTCACGTCCGTCATCCCAGATCGAAACGATATCGGCCTTCTGCCCCGGTTTGAAACCCAGGCGAATGATGTCGGCTTCGTTCACAAACAGCACATCGCGCTGACCTTTCACTCCACGGTAACGGTCGTTGAGACCATAAATCGTGGTGTTGTACTGATCATGTGAACGCATCGATTGCATGATCAAGTCAGGCAACACGCCCGTCGCACGCGTACGTTCGTGCACCAGGTCTTTGGGCAGCGTATTGGGACGGAAATTGGCCCGGCCCGACGGGGTATTCCACTTGCGCGCGCCGGCGCTGTTGCCAAGGTAGAAACCACCCGGGTTCTTGACCTTCTCATTGAAATCGCGAAAGCCCGGAATGGTGTCGGCGATCAGGTCGCGAATGCGCCCGTAATCAGCCACCAGCCAGTTCCAGTCCACCGGTTTGCTGCCCAGGGTCGCGGCGGCGATACCGGCGATAATCGACGGCTCCGAACGCATCTGATCGGACAGTCGCTGCAACTGGCCGTTGGAGGCGTGGACCATGCTGAACGAGTCTTCCACGGTCACCGCTTGCGGGCCTTCAGTCTGGATGTCGATGTCGGTACGGCCCAGGCACGGCAGGATCAGCGCGTCTTTGCCGTGGGCCAAATGGCTGCGGTTGAGCTTGGTGCTGATTTGCACGGTCAGGTCGCAATTGCTCAGGGCCTTGAAGGTGCGTGGGCTGTCCGGGGTGGCTTGGGCGAAGTTGCCGCCCAGGCCGATGAATACTTTGGAGCGGCTTTCAGCCATGGCGTGAATCGCTTCGACCACGTTGTGGCCGTTGTCGCGTGGCACTTTGAACTGGAAGCGGCGTTCCAGCGAGTCAAGGAACGCCACTGGCGGACGTTCGTTGATGCCCATGGTCCGGTCGCCCTGCACGTTACTGTGGCCGCGCACCGGGCACAGGCCGGCGCCCGGTCGGCCGATGTTGCCGCGCAGCAGCATCAGGTTGGCGATTTCCTGGATGGTCGCCACCGAATGGCGGTGCTGGGTGATGCCCATCGCCCAGCACATGATCACGTTCTTGCCTTTGGCGTACATGCGCGCCGCTTGTTCGATCTCCACCAGGGTCAAGCCGGACTGCTCGACGATCTGCTCCCATGACGTATCGTCGACGATGCCCAGGTACTCCAGCACGTTGGCGCTGTGTTCATTGAGGAAGTCATGGTCGAATACGGCCGGCTCACCGGCCTTCTGTGCGTCGCGCTCCCATTGCAGCAGGAACTTCGCCATGCCGCGCATCAGCGCCATGTCGCCGCCAAGCGCCGGGCGCAAGTAGGCGGTGTTGGTGGGCTTGTCGCCGTTGGTGAGCATTTCGATGGGGTGCTGTGGATGCTGGAAGCGTTCCAGGCCACGCTCTTTGAGCGGGTTGATGCACACCACTTGAGCGCCGCGTTTCACCGCTTCACGCAGTGGCTCGAGCATCCGTGGATGGTTGGTGCCGGGGTTCTGGCCCCAGACGAAAATCGCGTCGGCGTGCTCGAAGTCGTCGAAGGTCACGGTGCCTTTGCCGACGCCGACACTTTGCGCCAACGCCACGCCGCTGGCCTCGTGGCACATGTTCGAGCAGTCCGGAAAGTTGTTGGTTCCGTAAGCGCGCACGAACAGCTGATACAAGTAAGCCGCTTCGTTGCTGGCCCGCCCCGAGGTGTAAAACTCGGCCTGATCCGGGCTCGACAGGCCCTTCAAATGTTTGGCGATCAGCGCAAAGGCGCCCTCCCAGCTGATCGGTTTGTAGCGATCGGTCTCGGCGTCATAAACCATAGGCTCAGTCAGACGACCCTGATATTCGAGCCAATAGTCGCTCTGCTCCAGCAAGGACGTAACGCTGTGCTTGGCGAAGAACGCGCCGTCCACCCGGCGTTTGGTCGCTTCCCAGTTCACCGCTTTGGCGCCGTTCTCGCAGAACATCACCATGCCCTTTTCCGGAGAATCGCCCCAAGCGCAACCCGGGCAGTCGAAGCCACCGTTCTGGTTGGTCTTGAGCATGATGCGCAGGTTTTTCAACGCGTTGTCGCTGGTCAACCAGGCCTGGGCCACGCTGATCAGTGCACCCCAGCCGCCGGCCGGTCCTTTGTAGGGCTTGTAGCGAGGGACGGGTGTCTGATCGGCTTGACGGTGTTGACTCACGCTTGGTTCTCCATCGCAGGGCTGTAAACCCGCGGCGCACTTTTTTGCGGCAGGTGGATGAGATTGAGGTGGTGACGACGGGCCCAT
Organism: Pseudomonas sp. P1_F1_2; assembly: GCF_056405815.1. Taxonomy (NCBI): domain Bacteria; kingdom Pseudomonadati; phylum Pseudomonadota; class Gammaproteobacteria; order Pseudomonadales; family Pseudomonadaceae; genus Pseudomonas; species Pseudomonas sp. P1_F1_2. The sequence goes on from NZ_JBFUBK010000027.1 coordinate 29,362, forward strand.
TGCACGGCGAGGCCCGTGGGCGACGACAGGCTGACGAGGGTCTGGATACCGGCGCGCAATACTTTCTGGATCAGTTCGAGGCTGCACCGGCTGGTGACGATCGCCAGGCCGCCGGTGGTCGGGATCTTCTGGCGGATCAACCCGCCAATCAGTTTGTCGAGGGCATTGTGCCGACCGATGTCTTCACGGCCCATCAGCAATTCGCCCTGACCGTTCATGAACACCGCCGCGTGCACTGCGCCACAATGCTGGCCCAACGGCTGGAAGGCGCCGATGCGTTGGCGCAGGCCATCGAGCCATTCAGCAGGCGGCAGCGGTGCGCCGGGTAACACCTTGAGATCCGGCAACGCCTGTTCCACGGCTTCCACGCCGCAGAGCCCGCAACCGCTGGTGCCGGCCAATTGCCGACGCTGTTGCTTGAGGTTCCAGAAGGCGCGGTTGGCAATGGTCACTTGCGCGTACTGCGCCGAGCCCGAGCCGCTGAGTTGCAGGTCGTAAATGTCGTTGGCGTCTTCGATGATGCCGCTGCCGAGGCTGAAGCCGACAATAAAGTCTTCAAGGTCCGTCGGTGTCACCAGCATTACGGCTTGGCTGATGCCGTTGTAGGCGATCGCCAACGCGACTTCTTCAGCCAGCGCGGTGCTGGCCGATTCGGTGTATTGAAGGTCGCAAAAACTGTACTTCTGGCTAGCGTCTGGCGCGGGCGTGTCGAGGGCAGGCGCCGCGCAAGTAGGGCGCTTGGCGTTCATGAGGTATCACCGACGTTTTAGTCAGCTTTAAGCCTAGGCGTGTCAACTTGTCGCGTCTAATCGCTATTACTGATCTGCCGATAGATGCCGTCGATCAAGAAGCTATTGGTGATTTCTGATAGAGCGCGAAACAGGCTTCCGCCAACGCCGAACGCGGCGCACTTCGACGCATGATCAGCCCCAGCCGGGCGAGGGTCTGCGCGTTTTCGATCGGTTGCAGGCGAAGGTGATCGGTGAGGTTCTCCAGCCCGCCGTCCAGCGGCATCACCGCGCAGCACATGCCACCGTGTACCGCTTGCAGCAATTGATGGACTGCATCGGTTTGCAGCAACGGCTGGGGCGTCAGGCCACGGCTGTGGAAGTTGTGGTCGATGGATTGGCGAAAGTGCATGCCGCTGGTGAGCATGCCCAGCGGCAGTTCGATCAACGATTCCCAGCTCAACGGCGCCTCGCCGAAATTGAAGAAGCGCTGGTCGTAGAGCAGACCCATGCGGGTTTCGCTGAAGGCCAGCGAATCGAAGCGCTCGTTGTCCAGACGCTCCAGATAGGACACGCCGAGGTCGAGGCGGTTGTTCGCCAGCTGTTCGAGGATTTGCTCGGAACTCAACGCCGAGAGTTCGAAGCGCAGGTTCGGGTGTTCGGTGTGCAAGCGTTGCATCAAGGGCAACGGATCGAAACTCGACAACGGCACCACGCCCAACCGCAATGTGCCGACCAGGTTGCCACGGCAGGCCGCGGCTTCAGCCTGCAAGCCGTCGTAAGCCGCCAGCACTGTGCGCGCCCAGGCCAGCACGCGCTCGCCGGGGGCGGTAAACCCTTCGAAACGCTGACCGCGATTGACCAGCGGCAATTCAAGCTCTTCTTCGAGGCTGCGCAGGCGCATGGACAAGGTTGGCTGGGTGATGTGACAACGCGCGGCGGCCTGGCCGAAGTGCCGGGTTTCGTCGAGGGCGATGAGGAATTTCAGCTGCTTGATGTCCATCTTCGCTCCAGGGCGCGGTGAAGGCGCGATTCTAGCGCTTGCGCCGGATCGACGTCATTGGTCGGGTTGGAACCGGGGATGACAGGCCTGGTCTAGTCTTTTGCGTCTGGAACTTTAAACCCAAGGAGAGTGCACCATGAGTCTTTTGAGCTTTGTGAAGGAAGCCGGCGAAAAACTGCTGGATCTGCTGACCCCCGGCAATGCCAATGCCAGCGAGCAGTTGAAGGAACACATCAGCAAGGTCGGCCTGGGTAACCCGAATGTGCAGGCGACGGTGGATGGCGACAAAGTGACCGTCACCGGGGAAGTCGCCAGTCAGGAAGAGAAGGAGAAGATTCTGTTGGCGGTGGGCAATATTGCCGGTGTCGGCAGTGTGGATGACCAGATCACGGTGACCGGGCCGGTGGTGGCCGCGGCGGTATTTGTCACGGTTGTGAAGGGCGACACCCTCAGCGCGATTTCCAAGCGCGTGTATGGCGACGCCAACAAGTACAACAAAATCTTCGACGCCAACAAACCGATGCTGTCGCACCCGGACAAGATCTATCCGGGGCAGTCGTTGCGAATTCCTGAGTAAGCCTCTGCGCCGATCGTTCCCACGCAGAGCGTGGGAACGATCAACGACGCAAAACCTGTAGGAGCATGGCTTGCCCGCGATGCAGGCGGCGCGGTCTAGAGCCCTGCAATCAAATCCCGATAATCCCCCAGCGCCGCAAACTCCGCCGTGTCCTTGGGCCCTTTTCGACTGTCCGGCTCACTCACCGCCAACAGATGTGCCACGCCAAAATGGCGCGCGCTGCGCAGAATAGGCAGCGTGTCATCGATAAACAGACTGCGCGCCGGATCAAAGCCGATGTCGGCCTGTAACGCCTCCCAGAACTGTGGATTTTCCTTGGGAAAACCGTAATCGTGAGAACTGATCAAACGCTCGAAGTACGGCGCCAGTTCAATCCTTTCCAGCTTCAATGACAGCGAGTCCCGGTGCGCATTGGTGATCATCACCACGCGCTTGCCGGCCTGTTTGATCGCAGCCAGGAAGGTATCCGCGTCGGGGCGCAGGGCGATCAGGTGGGCGGTTTCCAGTTTCAGTTCGCGCACTGGCAACTTCAGTTCGGCGCTCCAGAAATCCAGGCAATACCACTGCAACTGACCGGCATTGCGCTCGAACAGCGGCTGCAACTCTAACTCGGCCATCGCTCGGCTCACTCCGTGCAATTCTGCGTAGCGCTGGGGCAAGTGCTCCATCCAGAAATGGTTGTCGTAGTGCAGGTCCAGCAGCGTACCGTCCATGTCCAGCAGAACGGTATCGATGTCGAGCCAGGGCAGCGGGGGCATTAAAAAATCTCCAGCGGTAAAAAGGATATCCGAGGTCAACAATCAGGATAGGCCGGGTATAGTAACGCGTTCACGCCAAGGAGCTTTTCATGCGCCAGAAACCCACCGTACTCGCCCGCGAGATCGTCGCCACCAGCCGTTTGTTCTGTGTCGAAGAGCTGAAACTGCGCTTTTCCAATGGCGTGGAGCGCACGTACGAGCGTTTGGTCGGTAAGGGCGCTGGTTATGGCGCCGTGATGATCGTGGCCATGCTCGATGCCGATCACGCGGTACTGGTCGAGGAATACTGCGGCGGTACGGATGAATACGAGCTGTCCCTGCCCAAAGGCCTGATCGAGCCGGGCGAAGATGTGCTGGCGGCGGCCGAGCGGGAGCTCAAGGAAGAAGCCGGGTATGGCGCGCGGCAGTTGGAGCACCTGACCGAGTTGTYGTTGTCGCCCGGTTACATGAGCCAGAAGATTCAGGTGGTGCTGGCCACCGATCTGTACGAAGAAAGCCTGGAGGGCGACGAACCCGAGCCGATGGGCGTGGACAAGATCAATCTGCATGAGCTGTCTGCCCTGGCGCAGAACCCACGCTTCACTGAGGGCCGAGCCTTGGCGGCGTTGTACTTGGCCCGTGACTTATTGACCCAACGTGGGGTGTTTTTGCCATGAAGTTGAATTTCCCCCATCCGTTGATGGCGCCGGTGGTTGAACTGGCGTTGAAGGCTGGCGAAGCGATTTTGCCGTTCTGGCGCACCGGCACGGCCGTGACGGCCAAGGCTGACGATTCGCCAGTGACCGCTGCCGATCTGGCGGCTCATCATTTGATTCTGGCCGGGTTGACCGCGCTGGACCCCAGTATTCCTGTGCTGTCCGAAGAAGACGCCAACATCCCCCAAAGCGTGCGCGCCGGGTGGCAGCGTTGGTGGCTGGTAGATCCGCTGGACGGAACCAAGGAATTCATTAGCGGCAGCGAAGAGTTCACCGTCAACATTGCGTTGATCGAGCAGGGGCGGGTGGTGTTTGGTGTGGTGTCGATGCCGACCAACGGGCGCTTCTACGTCGGTGGTGCAGGCTTGGGCGCTTGGCGTGGCGATAGGGGCAGCCAGCCATTACCGATCCAGGTCCGCGAAGTGCCTGCTGCGGGAGAGGCGTTTACCGTGGTCGCCAGCCGTCGACATTCGAGCCCGGAGCAGGAGCGCTTGCTGGCCGGGTTGAGCGATAGCCTGGGTGAGTTGCAATTGGCCAACATCGGCAGTTCGTTGAAGTTCTGCCTGTTGGCGGAAGGGGCGGCAGATTGTTATCCGCGTCTGGCGCCGACGTCGCAGTGGGACACGGCAGCTGCGCAAGGCGTGTTGGAAGGCGCGGGCGGCGAGGTGCTGGATTTGAGCGGTGCGCCGTTTTGCTATCCGGCGCGCGAGTCGTTGTTGAATGAGTTCTTTTTGGCGCTGCCGGCGAAGGCTGCCTGGCGCGAAAAACTGCTGGCGTTGGCGCGGGCATAAAGATCAAAAAAACGCAGCCTCGTTTCACTCGACAGCTCCTACAGAGAAACCCCCTGTAGGAGCTGTCGAGTGAAACGAGGCTGCGAATTTTTGCGTCAACGGTGAAGCACGTACTGCCCGGTAAACGTCACCGCATCGTCATCACTGTCGACATTCACAATCCGCGAATGCAACGTCAACCGCGCTCGCCCATAGCGCTGATACATCACCAAAAACTTCTTCCACACCGCCGCACTCGGTGCCTGACAAATCGCCGTCGCATCCATGGTCACCGGCAGTGGATAGCTGATCTGCCCTTCGTGAATCACGATGTGCCCGTCTTTTATCCCCTCTTCACGCAAGCGCAAATGCAGCCAGCCCCAACCCGCCAGCACCGCCCCGCAATAGAGACTGCCGCCGAACATGGTGCTTTTGTGGTTGACGTTGGCTTCCAGCGGCAAGTACAGGCGCAATTGCTGGTCGTGCCAGTCGAGCACTTTGATACCCATGGCCTGCGTCAAGGGGATGTCGTGATGGAGAATGGATTCCAGGTGACGACTGTCGCGGTTCATGCATGGGCCTCTTGTCTGAAGGTGTTGATTAACGGTCGCTCAATCGAGATCGTCGGTCGGGCCGCTGGCGAAGATCAGCCCATGTTTGCGCAGCTTGTCGTGCAAGGTTTTACGCGGGATGCCCAGCGCTTCGGCAAGGCTGCGTACGGAGCTGTGTGAGCGCGCCAGTTCGGCGGCGATCAGGCTCTTTTCGAAGTTTTCCACTTGCTCGCTCAAGCCGCCGCTGACCACTTCAACCATTGTGTTGGGGCCGCCGCCGGGCGTGTTGTTGTCCAGCGCCAGTTCGAGGCCCAAGGCAAAGCGTTCGGCGGCATTTTGTAGCTCGCGAACGTTGCCGGGCCAGGTGTGGCGCAGCAACAGGGCGCGATGCCCCGGTTGCAATTCATGGGAGGGCAAACCGTGGCGGGCGCTGGCTTCATCGGCGAAATGCTGGAACAACGTCAACGCGTCTTCGCCACGTTCGCGCAGCGGCGGAATGCGCAGCGGTGCGACGTTCAGGCGGTAATACAAGTCGGCGCGAAAGCGTCCTTGATCGGCGGATTGGCGCAGGTCTTCCTTGGTCGCGGCGATGATGCGGATGTCCAGCGGGATCAATTGATTGCCACCCARGCGCTCSACSACSCGCTCCTGTAGCARKCGCAGCARYTTSACCTGCACATCCAGGCTCATGCTTTCGATYTCATCGAGGAACAGSGTGCCGCCGTTGGCGAAYTCGAACTTGCCGATGCGRCGYTTYTGCGCGCCGGTGAACGCTCCGGGCTCGTGGCCGAACAACTCGCTTTCCACCACCGACTCGGCCAGCGCACCGGCATTGATCGCCACGAACGGGCCATTACGACGGTTCGACAAATCGTGCAGCGCCCGCGCCACGACTTCTTTGCCGGCACCGGTTTCACCCAGAATCAACACATCAGCCTTGGTCGCGGCCAGCGCGCCAATCTGCTCGCGCAGACGCAACATCGGCGCCGATTGCCCGACCAGCCGGGTGCTCAATTCATTGCGATCACTCAGGGCCAGACGCAGGCTGCGGTTATCCAGCACCAGCCGACGCAAAGCCAGTGCGCGACGCACACTGTCGAGCAAGGCATCGCTGGCGAAGGGTTTTTCCAGGAAGTCATAAGCCCCGGCGCGCATGGCTTGCACCGCCAGCGGTACATCGCCGTGGCCGGTGATGAGCAGCACGGGCAGCTCCGGGTCCTGGGCATGCAGTTCGGTCAGCAGTTCGAGACCGTCCATGCCCGGCATACGAATGTCACTGACCACCACGCCCGGCCAGTCGCGCTCCAATTGCACGGCCAGGCCCTTGGCCTCGGCCAGCGGCAGGATTTTCAGGCCGGCGAGGTCCAGGGTCTGGCTCAGGGCCTGACGCAGGTGGGGATCGTCGTCGATCAACACGACCTGGATGCGGTTGTCGATGGTCATGCACTTCGGTCCTCGGACGGTTGCAGGCTCACACCCGGTGCGCCAGCGCGTAGCTTCAAAGTAATCAGGGCGCCGCCTTCCTTGTGGTTGGCGAACGACAGTTCACCCCCGAAGGCACGCATCAGAGTTTCACAAATCGCCAGCCCCAGCCCAAGCCCTTGTGTGCGAGTCTTGGTGGTGTAGAAAGGCTCGCTGGCGCGACCCAGGGCTTCCATGCAAAAGCCGGGGCCGTTGTCGCGAATGTACAGATGGACGCCGTCGGCGGTGGATTGGGCACTCAACCAGAGTTTACGCGGTGGACCTTTTTCGGTCAGCGCGTCCAGAGCGTTGGCCAACAGGTTACCGAGCACCTGGCGCAGACGGGTTTCCCCGGCCTCGACCCACAGCGTGGCGGCCGGTAAATCGCGGATCAGCTCGACCTCCATGCTGCGTCGACGCTTGGCCAGCAACGCCAGCGCATCATCCAGCGCCGGTTGCAGAGCGACACTTTCCGGCGCGTGACGATCACGCCGGGCAAAGGCGCGCAGGTGAGCGATGATCGAGGCCATGCGCCCGGTCAGTTCGCTGATCAGTTTGAGATTGCCGCGCGCATCGTCGGTGCGTTGATGATCGAGCAGCACTTCGGCGTTTTCCGCGTAGCTGCGAATCGCCGCCAGTGGCTGATTGAGTTCGTGGCTGATGCTCGCCGACATCGTTCCCAATGCCGACAATTTACCGGCCTGGACCAGATCATCCTGCGCGCGCACCAGTTCCTGCTGGGCGTGTTCGCGCTCCAGCACTTCCTGTTTCAAACGCCGGTTGAGACCTTCGAGGTCGCTGGTGCGTTCGGCGACCCGGCCTTCCAGTTCGCGACGGGCCTTGGCTTCGAAGGCGATCCGTTCGAGGTAATGGCGGCGGCGCTGCATCATCAGCCCAAGCAGCAGCATCAACACCAACAGCGTGGCGCCTCCGATGGCGACCACCGTACGCACCGGTCGGTCGATCAAGGTGCGCGGGGCGAGGATGCTGACGTTCCAGCCGGTTTCGGCGATCTGCTGGGTCTGAGTCAGCCAGGCGTTGGGGTTGAGCTTCAGCGGTTTGGGGTCACGGGTCGGGTAGGGCTGGATCGCGGTTATCGCTTTGCTTTCTTCGTCGCTCAACGGACGGGTCGAGCGGAAGCGCCACTCTGGCCGTGACGTGAGAATGACCACGCCGTTATGGTCGGTCAGCAACAGCTGTTCCGGGGTTTTGCCCCAGAGACTTTCGGTGTGGTCCAGATCAACCTTGACCACCAGCACGCCGATGACTTTTTCGCCATCGCGTACTGCGGCGGCGAAGAAGTAGCCGCGTTTGGCGGAGGTCGTGCCCAGGCCGAAAAACCGTCCGAGCCGCCCGGCCATGGCTTCGCTGAAATAGGGCCGGAAGGAAAAATTACGGCCGACAAAGCTGTCGTGTTTGTCCCAATTGGACGCCGCCAGCGTTTTGCCGCGGGTGTCCATCAAGTACATGACTTCGGCACCGGTCTGGGTGCTGATGTTTTTCAGCAAGCGGTTGGCATTGCCTTGGGTGACGCCATCGTCCGGCGCGCCGAGTACCGCGCGCAGGGCCGGCAAGTCGCCGAGGATTTGCGGCAACACTTCATAACGATGCAGCGTGCCCAGCAGGTTGGCGACGTACAGGTCGAGGGTTTGGCGATTTTGCCCGGCCAGTTCGCTGCGGTAATAGCGCTCGGCCAAGTGCTCCAGCGGCCACAGTAACGGCGCCAGGCATAGCGCCACCAGGGCGAGGCTGCGCCAGCGGGGTCTGCGAGGGAGGGTCGGAGTCATGAGCATCGGGCGCCTGGGGGTACAGGCGCATTATGCCTAGGCTTGGTGGCGCAGTCTGCGCACCGTTGCCAAGTCCTTCTTGAGGCGAAAATTCAGACTCAGGCGAAAACTTCAGCGTCTTTGAAAAACTCGGCGGCTTGATCTTTTCCGGACAGTTGCGGTGCTTCTTCAAGTTGCCAGTCGATGGCCAGGTCCGGGTCGTCCCAGCGAATGCTGCGCTCGGCGGATGGGGTGTAGTAATCGGTGGTTTTGTAGAGGAATTCAGCGAACTCGCTCAGCACCACGAAGCCGTGGGCGAAACCCTCCGGGATCCAGAGTTGACGATGGTTGCCGGCTGACAGGCGCACCGCCAGCCATTTACCGAAATGCGGCGAGCTACGACGAATATCCACCACCACATCAAGCACTTCACCGGCCGTCACACGGACCAGTTTTCCTTGAGTGTTTTCCAATTGGTAATGCAGGCCGCGCAGTACGCCTTTTTGCGAGCGGGAATGGTTGTCCTGAACAAATTGTGCATCCAGGCCAGTCGCTTCTTTGAATGCCTTGGCATTGAAGCTTTCATAGAAGAAGCCACGCTCGTCACCAAAAACCCTGGGTTCGATGATCAGAACACCGGGCAAGTCGGTGGTGACTACATTCATGGTACTTCTCCAGCAATAGGCGTTGACGGGGCACATTCTTGCGCAAAGTGTCGAGCGAGGCGAGTGCGGCGTGAATTTTCCCGATTCGTGTGCTCGTTGTGTCGAGCGCCCGGCGCTGGTCAGGCAGTCGAATGGGGGTTGCGTATCGCCGCAAGCAGTGGCGATATAAGCGCCTAATAAAATTTCAGAGGTCGTTGTATGCCGCTCGCCACGTTGATTCACCGCGCCAGTTTGCCCAGCCCGCAAGTGTCTGCGCAGCAAGCGCTTGAGCTGCTGGAGGGGCATTACGGGCTTAGCGGGAGGTTGCAGGCCCTGGGCAGCCAGCAAGATCTCAATTTCCGCGTCGACAGCGACCAGGGGCGTTTCGTCCTGAAAATCTGCCGTGGCGACTATTCAGCGCTGGAACTGCAAGCCCAGCACGCAGGGCTCAAGCATTTGGGCGAACAGTCCGGCGTCAAGGTGCCGCGTGTGATTGCGGCGAAAAACGGTGTGGATTTGCTCACGCTGGACGTCGCAGGCCAATCGGTGCACGTGCGCCTGCTCGACTACATCGAGGGCCAGTCGCTCACCCACCTCGATCATTTGCCGGGTGCCGTGGTCGCCGGTTTCGGTCAACTCTGCGGCGAAATGGACCTGGCCCTGGCCGCTTTCGACCATCCGGGACTTGAACGCACGTTGCAGTGGGACGCTCGTCACGCCAACGCATTGATCGGCCATTTGCTGCCGGTGATCAAGGATGACGCGCAACGCCGGTTGATCGCCGAGGCCGCCGAACGCGCCGAGCGTCATTTGCAACCGCTGGTAGATAAGTTGCCGGTGCAGGCCATTCACATGGACATCACTGACGACAACGTGGTCTGGCAGCGCGATGCTCAGCGCCAGTGGCAATTGCAGGGCGTGATCGATTTCGGCGACCTGGTCCGCACCTGGCGTATCACCGATCTTTCGGTGACCTGCGCGGCGTTGCTGCATCACGCCAATAGCGATCCGTTTTACATTTTGCCGGCGATTCAGGCCTATCACGCAATCAACCCGTTGCAGCGCGAAGAACTGCTGGCGCTTTGGCCGTTGATCGTCGCGCGGGCGGCGGTGCTGGTGCTCAGTGGCGAGCAGCAGGTCAGCATTGATCCGGGCAATCAATACAGCCGCGACAACCTCATTCATGAATGGGAAATTTTCCGCGTCGCCACTTCGGTGCCGCTGGAACTGATGGAGGCGGCGATCCTGGCTTGTGTTGGCCAGAGCCTGCCGAGCATTGGCAGCGAAGGATTCGCGCCATTGTTGCCGAGCCTGGTGGGGCGCGAGTTTGCGCTGATTGATCTGGGCGTCCTCAGCCCGCATTTCGAGGCGGGCAACTGGGAACAGGAAGGCATCGATCAGCGGCTGCTGACGGAAGCCGCCGCGACCCACGGCCTGGCGGCCAGTCGTTATGGGCAATACCGGTTGTCGCGAACCCGGCYAGACACGGCGGACGAGCCGGACACCTGCCCATTGCACGTCGAGTTGCGAGTGCCCCACGGCACGGCCGTCGAGTCGCCGTTTGCCGGGGTGGTTCATCAGCCGTCGGCGGGTGTGCTGCAACTCGACGGGCCGCAACTCAGCGTGCGGCTGTGGGGCGTGACCCCATCGCTGCACACCGGCGCAGCACTGGTCAAAGGCCAGGTGTTGGGTTCGGTCAGCGGGCCACTGATCGTGCAGTTGTGCCGAGGCACGGCGTTCAATGCGCCGCTGTTTTGCACACCGTCGCGCGCCCGGGCCTGGAAAGCCTTGTGCCCGTCGCCCGCAGCGCTGCTGGGGCTGGCCTGTGATGCTGAAGAGGAGCTGGACTCGCAGACACTGCTGGCACGCCGCGACGCCAGTTTCGCCCGTACCCAGAAGCACTACTACGTTGACCCGCCGCGCATCGAACGCGGCTGGCGCAACCACCTGATCGACATGCAGGGCCGTTCCTACCTCGACATGCTCAATAACGTCGCGGTGCTCGGCCATGGCCATCCGCGCATGGCGGCGGTCGCCGCTCGTCAGTGGTCGCTGCTCAACACCAATTCGCGCTTCAACTACGCCGCGGTCGCCGAGTTCTCCGAGCGCTTGCTGAAATTGTCGCCGGACTCCATGGACCGCGTGTTCCTGGTCAACAGCGGCAGCGAAGCCAACGACCTGGCGATTCGTCTGGCGTGGGCCTACAGCGGAGGTCGCGACATGCTCAGCGTGCTGGAGGCCTACCACGGCTGGACGGTGGGCGCGGATGCCGTCTCGACGTCGATCGCCGATAACCCCAAGGCCTTGAGCAGCCGCCCGGATTGGGTGCATCCAGTCATTGCGCCAAATACGTATCGCGGAGAGTTCCGAGGCCCGGACAGTGCGCCGGACTACGTACGCAGCGTCGAACACAACCTGGCGAAAATCGCCGCGCAAGGTCGCCCATTGGCCGGTTTCATTTGCGAGCCGGTGTACGGAAATGCAGGCGGAATCTCCTTGCCACCCGGCTATCTGAAACAGGTTTATGGACTGGTTCGAGCCCAGGGCGGCGTGTGCATCGCCGACGAAGTGCAGGTCGGCTACGGGCGTATGGGGCACTTCTTCTGGGGCTTTGAGGAACAGGGCGTGGTGCCGGACATCATCACCATGGCCAAAGGCATGGGCAATGGGCAGCCGTTGGGCGCGGTGATCACGCGTCGGGAAATCGCCGAGGCGCTGGAAGCCGAAGGGTATTTCTTCTCCTCGGCAGGTGGCAGCCCGGTCAGTTGCCAGATCGGCATGGCGGTGCTGGATGTGATGGAAGAAGAAAAGCTCTGGGAAAACGCCCAGGTGGTGGGCGGGTACTTCAAAGAGCGACTGGAGGCACTGATCGATATCCATCCGCTGGTGGGCGCGGTGCATGGTTCCGGTTTCTACCTGGGCGTCGAGCTGATCCGCAATCGCGAGACCCTGGAACCGGCAACCGAAGAAACCACGGCGCTGTGTGATCGCCTGCGCGAACTGGGGATTTTCATGCAGCCGACCGGCGACTTCCTCAACGTCCTGAAGATCAAACCGCCGATGGTGACCTCGCGCCAGAGTGTGGATTTCTTCGTCGACATCCTCTCGAAGGTGCTCGCAGAGGGCCTGTAAACACATACCTCTGTAGGAGTGATAATTCGATAGATATCGGCTTTTAAGCAAAAAAATATGACGTATGGCTTATTGGTGGCTTTTAAAGCCGATATTTATCGGATATAAAGTCACCGCAGCCTCGGTGTGGACGAACCACGCCCGATGCTTCCCATTTCTGTCATGGGTCGAGGCCACACTCGACCCCACGCCTTTGCTCAGGAGCCGATTCATGAGCCGTATCGTTACCGTCGCCGCTACCCAGATGGCCTGTTCCTGGGACCTTGAAGCCAACATCGAAACCGCTGAGAAGCTGGTCCGTGAGGCTGCGGGCAAAGGCGCGCAGATCATCCTGATTCAGGAACTGTTCGAGAGCCCGTACTTCTGCCAGAAGCCGAACCCGGATTACCTGCAACTGGCCACGACCGTTGAAGACAACGTCGCCATCAAGCACTTCCAGAAAGTCGCCAAAGAGCTGCAAGTGGTGCTGCCGATCAGCTTCTACGAATTGGCCGGCCGTGCGCGTTTCAACAGCATCGCGATCATCGATGCCGACGGCTCCAACCTCGGGATTTATCGTAAAAGCCATATCCCGGACGGCCCTGGCTACCACGAGAAGTACTACTTCAACCCGGGCGATACCGGTTTCAAAGTGTGGAACACCCGTTACGCGAAAATCGGCGTGGGCATCTGCTGGGACCAGTGGTTCCCTGAGGCCGCCCGCAGCATGGCGTTGCAGGGCGCGGAAATCCTGTTCTACCCGACCGCCATCGGCAGCGAGCCGCACGACAAGACCATCTCCTCGCGTGATCACTGGCAGCGCGTGCAGCAGGGCCATGCCGGCGCCAACCTGATGCCGCTGATCGCCAGCAACCGAATCGGCAACGAAGAGCAGGACGGCTACGACATTACCTTCTATGGCTCATCGTTCATCGCCAACCAGTTCGGCGAAAAAGTTCAGGAGCTCAACAAAACCGAAGAAGGTATTCTGGTGCACACTTTCGACCTCGACGAGCTGGAACACATTCGCAGCGCGTGGGGTTCGTTCCGTGATCGCCGTCCTAACCTTTACGGCGCACTGAAAACTCTCGACGGTTCCCTGGAGTCCTGATTGTCATGACCACTTTGCACACCACGCCTCGCGCCGACGGTTTCTACATGCCGGCCGAATGGGCGCCACAAACCCAGACCTGGATGATTTGGCCCGAGCGTCCGGACAACTGGCGCCTGGGTGGCAAACCGGCGCAAGCCGCGCACGTGGCGGTGGCGAAAGCCATCGCGCGTTTCGAACCGGTGACCGTGGCGGTTTCCGCAGGCCAGTACGAAAACGCTCACGCCCGTCTCGACGTGCCGAATATTCGTGTGGTGGAAATGTCCAGCGATGACGCATGGGTACGCGACACCGGTCCGACATTTGTCATCAATAACCGTGGCGAAGTCCGTGGTGTGAACTGGGATTTCAACTCGTGGGGTGGTTTCGACGGTGGCCTGTATTCGCCGTGGAACCGTGATTCGCAAGTGGGCGGCAAGATCCTCGAGATCGAGCGCAGCCCGCGTTATCGCACCGAGGGTTTCGTGCTCGAAGGCGGTTCGATTCACGTCGATGGCGAAGGCACCCTGATCACCACCGAAGAATGCCTGCTCAACCGCAATCGCAATCCGCACCTTGGGCGTGCCGAAATCGAAGCGGTGCTCAGCGCCAACCTGGCTGTGGATAAAATCATCTGGCTGCCGGACGGTTTGTTCAACGACGAAACCGACGGCCATGTGGATAACTTCTGCTGCTACGTGCGCCCGGGCGAAGTCTTGCTGGCCTGGACCGATGACCCGCAAGACCCGAACTACCCGCGCTGCCAGGCAGCAATGAACGTGCTGCAAAGCAGCACCGACGCCAAGGGTCGCCCATTCACGGTGCACAAGATGCCGATTCCGGGGCCGCTGTACGCGACCGAAGAAGAGTGCGCGGGTGTCGACCCGGTGGACGGCACTCAGGAACGAAATCCTTCCGTTCGTCTGGCCGGTTCCTACGTGAACTTCCTGATCGTCAACGGCGGCATCATTGCGCCGAGCTTCGATGACCCGATGGACGGCCCGGCAAAAGAAATTTTGCAGACGCTGTTCCCGCAACATGAAGTGGTGATGGTGCCGGGCCGTGAACTGTTACTGGGGGGCGGTAACATCCACTGCCTTACCCAACAACAACCCGCTCCGCACAAGGAGTGAGTGAGGTCGTAACAGCCTGAGTCGATTGCGAAATCGATCAAAAAAAGCAACCCCCTATGCTGCTCGACGAAGAGCCCGCAATCCGTATGGACTGCGGGCTTCTTTGTATCCGCTTGTCGACAGATGCGAAACATTGGCACAGCTCTTGTATCTGTCAGGGGTGAAACAGGGAGGGGGAGAACTGCGATGTTCTGTCATAAACCTTGGATAAGTTAGCCGCTCACAAACCAGGAGAGAGCGCTGAAATGAACGCCGAAGTGAACGTAGTGAGCGAGCGGGCGTCGCATCCCCTGGCAATTAATAGCGAATCGCTCCAGGTCCTTGCGCACTGGTTCAAGTCCAATGGAACGCGTCAGATCGGGGAACCTGATCCGCGCCGGATGATGATCGAGCGCTACCCCGCTGGTTTATTCAGCGAAGCGGAACTGGAAGCGTTGTGGGATGTGATGGAAGGATAAGAAGAATAAACAAAGGATTGATAAAGCGCTGCCGGGATGGCGGCGCTTTTTTTTGCGTGAATCTTATGGGACGTACACCGAACGTGTAGCAGCTGGCGGAGCCTGCGTCCGGCTGCGCAGCAGTCGTCAAACCGAACAGCGCGTTTTTTCAGAAAAACTGCGGTGTCCGGTTTACGAGGACTTCGTCCTCGAACGCAGCCTTCGGCAGCTGCTTCAGGTTTTACTGCCTCCTTAGAAGCTGTAGGTTCCGGTCACCACCACGCTGCGCGGTTCGCCCGGCTGGATCTGCGCGGCACTCGTGGCGGAGGCGTAGTAGGTTTTATCGCTGATGTTGTTCAGCGCCGCGCGCAAGTCCCAGTCCTTCTGGCGGAACCCGGCCAGTGCATCCCAACGGCCATAACCGGGCAGCACAACCGTATTGAGGTTGTCGGCATAACGCTGGCCGACCAGGGTCAGACCGGTTTCGGCGTACCAACCCATTTCCGGTTTCCACGTCAGGAACAGGCTGCCATTGTGCTTGGCCACATTGCTGATGCGTTTGCCTTCAAAGCCGTTGTTATCCTTCTCGACGGTGGCGTCCTGCACGCCCACACCACCGCGTACATACCAGTTGCCAGTGATTTTGCCGGTGCCGGTCAGCTCGATTCCGCGCGAGCGTTGCAGGCCGCTCATCAAGGTCACGGTGGGGTCATTCGGGTCGCTGGTGCGACGGTTGTAGAGTTCCAGTTCGTAGATCGCCAGTGTGGTGCTCAGGCGATCATCGAGCCAATCGCTCTTCACCCCGATTTCTTTTTGCTTGGTCAGCTCCGGGCTCAAGTCATTGGCGTTACCGGGCGCACCCGGTGTGATGCCGATCAAACCGCCGCCCACCGGCGAAAAGGTTTTGGTCCAGGACGCGTAGAAGGAATGATTCTGCAGCGGCGTCCAGACCACCCCGACACGCGGGCTGGTGCTGTGGCTGTCACGGTCTTCGGAAATGTCCTTCAGCTTGTTGGTCGACTCGATGTCGAATGTGTCGTAACGCAGACCGGCCAGCAGTTGCCATTGATCGTTCAGGCGCAGTTGATCCTGTACGTACACCGCGCGGCTCTCGACTTCGGTGTGGCTGCTGCTGGACACCTGCATGCGTCCGGTATGGCGCAAATCGCGATTGGGGTTGTACAGGTCCAGGGCCGGCACGGGTGAACTGCCGCGTCCGGAGGTGGCGGCGTTGTACAAGGTCGGATCGCGGCGCTGGCTGCCCGTTTCGAGGCCGGTCAGCAGACGATGCTCCAGTCCAAACGTGTGGAAACCGCCTTCCAGCTCAACGTTGTTGTACACGTTGCGGGTGGTCAGATCTTGCTGCCAGTGCTGGCGCGTCACCTTGTTGGTTGCCGGGGTGTAACCGGTCAGGTAAGTGTTGTCGAAATCGCTGTCGAGCTTGAACACGCCCAGGGTGTGGCGCAGTTGCCAGTTGTCGCTGAGTTCATAGCTGAGCCTGGAGCGTAGGGATTGCGACTTGTCGTCGATGAAATCGTGCTCGCTGCCGTAGGTCGTATCGCGTCCTACATCCGCCGGACGCCCATTCACACCGGGAACACCCCGATCCGGCGTACGGTTGTAGCGACTGTATTCGTATTGCACCAGCCAGTTCAGGTCCGGCGTCAGTTGCCAACTCATCGACGGCGCGAACAATTGCCGATTACCGCTGACGCCATCGCGAAAGCTGTTCTGATCCATGTTGCCCATGTTCAAACGCAGGCTGATGTTCTCGCTCGGGTCGGTGCTGAGGTCGGCATACAAGCTGCGCAGGTCATCGCTGCCACCCTGGGCTTCGAGGGTCGAGCGGCGACCGAACTCCGGCACCTTGCTGACCCGGTTGACGATGCCGCCCTGGCTGCCACGGCCATACAACACTGCCGCCGGGCCTTTGAGGACGTCGATGCGTTCGATGTTGTGCAAGTCGCGCACGTATTGGCTGTCATCGCGGATGCCGTCGAGGTAGAAGTCGTTGCTCGCGTCGAAGCCACGGATGCGCAGGCTGTCGAAGCGGGTATCGGCGCCACTGCTGACGTTGGGGAGGCCACTGAGCGCTGTGCCCAGGTCGTTGGTGCCGTAATCCATGACGTTCGAGGTTTTGATCGAGTCGATGGCCTGTGGCACGTAACGCACCGGGGTCTCTGTTCGGGTCGCGGTGTTGGTTTCTTTTACGCGAGGGTCATCAGCCTCCACATCGGCGCTGATCGCGGTCTCGGGTAAAACAGTGGTGGAAGCGCAGGCAAAACCGGTGGACAAAAAGGCAGACAGCCCAAGCGTAGCGGGCGTTAGACGGAACGGGGCAGGCATCAAGAAGCGCATCCGAAAGGGGTGGGAAATTTCAGGGTGCGAATGGTAATGCTTGTTATTTACTTTCGTTAATTGTTCTTGAAAATGGTGGCTGTTTGATTGTGTCGAGTTGTGTCGAAGTTGCTACAACGGCCACGCGGCGTCATTCGACCGATTCATGAAACAGACTGAAAGCCATTCCAGCGTTTTTCCGAAACCACCTGAGGATTAGTCTGCCGGCCATTGAATCTTCCTGACGTATTGCCGGAGCCTTGCGATGATCCTTCATTATATTTACGACCCATTGTGCGGCTGGTGTTACGGCGCCAAACCGTTGGTACAGGCTGCCCAAGGCGTGTTGCCCGTGATCGCCCACGGCGGCGGAATGATGACCGGCGCCAACCGCCAGGCAGTTTCGCCACAACTGCGCAACTACGTGATGCCACACGACCGGCGCATCGCCGAGTTCACGGGCCAGCCCTTTGGTGAAGCCTATTTTGAAGGCCTGCTGCGTGATGAAACGGCGGTGTTCGATTCCGCTCCACCGATCGCTGCGGTGCTGGCCGCTGAGCAGATAGCCGGGCGCGGTGTCGAGTTGTTGGGGCGTTTGCAGACCTCTCACTATGTGGAAGGTCGGCGCATTGCGGACGAATCGGTGCTGCTTGAATTGGCAATAGGCATCGATTTGGAGCCCGTGGCATTTGCGGCCACCTTGAAAAGTGTCAATACCGATCAGCACATCAAAGACACTCGCGCCTTATTGGCCCGCGTCGGCGGTCAGGGTTTTCCAACGCTGGCGCTTGAGCAAGATGGCCAATTCTCCCTGGTCGATGTCAGCCAATGGCTCGGCAAGCCGGAGGCATTTGCGACCTGGCTTGCGCAAAGCGCTTAGGCGTTTTTCGTCTATCCATAGTCAATTCGTCAAATTGACAGGCAGTTGTGGGCCCTACTAGGATCGCGCCCAACGCCTGTGGCTAACCGCCACGACTCAAAAAATAATAAAAGGTCCGCCACGATTTTTTCGTGTGCGGGCCTTTTTGTTTTGGGGTGAAAAAAGAGTGCGATAGCGCCGTTTCAGCCGTTCGACACAGCGCGTTTCAACCCGAAATAAGGAAAACAAGATGTTGAACAAGCGAATCAGCCTGATCGCTCTGGGGATATTGAGTGCAACACCGGCCATGGCTAACGACCAGGTCCAATCCAAGGGTTTCGTAGAAGACAGCAGCCTCAACGTGCTGCTGCGCAACGCCTACATGAACCGTGACTACAAAGACGGCAACCCGGATAAATCCGAGTGGGGCCAGGCGGCCATCGGCACGTTCTCGTCCGGCTTCACCCAAGGCACCGTGGGTGTGGGTGTGGACGCTTTCGGTCTGTACGCCCTTAATCTGGAGCGCAGCGAAGACCGTAGCGGCGCGCAAGGCATCGACTTCTTCAAGAAGGGCGCCAGCAGCCAGCCTGCTGATGATCTGTCCAAGGGCGGCGCGGCCGTCAAATTCCGTCTGTCCAGCACCACGCTGACTTACGGCGACCAGATGCCGGCCCTGCCGGTGTTGAACTACGACAACTCGCGTCTACTGCCAGAAAGCTACACCGGCACCCTGATCACCTCCAAAGAGATCAAAGGCCTGCAACTGGACGCCGGCCGCTTCACCGCCGAGTCGCGTAAAAGCGCTGAAGGCCGTGACAGCGGTGGCTTGAAGTCGATCAACGTATTGGGCGGCAGCTACCAGTTCACCGAACAATTCAAAGGCGCGCTGTACGCTTCCGATGTCGAAGACGTGCTGAAGAAGCAATACGTGAACGCCAACTACCTGTTCCCGATCGACAAGGATCAGTCCCTGACCTTGGACTTCAACGGTTACCGCACCAAGCTGGACGATGCTTACGTCCGCGAAAACGGGATCACCGGCGACGACAACAAGATCTGGAGCCTGGCCGCAACATTCGTCACCGGCCCGCACTCGTTCACCCTCGCGCACCAACGCAGCACCGGTGACAGCAACCTGGGCTACGCCTACGGTGGTTATCAGAAAGACCAGGGGCGTATCGGCGACGGCGGCAACACCATCTACCTGGCAAACTCCTACTGGTCCGACTTCAACGCTGAAGACGAGCGCAGCTGGCAGTTGGGCTACGGTTTGGACTTCAGCACATTCGGCGTTCCGGGCCTGACCTACAACTTCGCTTATGTGCGCGGTGACAACATCACCACGTCCACTAGCGAAGGCGGTACCGAGCGCGAAATCTTCAACCAGTTCAAGTACGTCGTGCAAAGTGGCCCGGTCAAAGACCTGAGTGTGAAGTTGCGCAGTTCGGTTCTGCGTGTGTCGCAAAAATCCAGCGAGTACAACGTCAGCGGTAACGAAGTGCGTGTGTTCGTGGATTACCCAATCAGCATCTTCTGATGATCGACTGAGCGTTAAAACTCGAAAAAAACCCCGATTGATTCGGGGTTTTTTTTGCCTTGTGACTGCAAAAACGCACTAAAAGCCGCTGTTTTCAGTCTTGAAAAGTGGAATTGAAGCGACTTCATACTCCGTTTCAAGCAGTGCTTGATATGCCTGAAATTCTTTCTCATGGACGCAAATCCTGTGCTCTCTAGATTAGGTAGCTAAATGCACGGAGATTTTGAAAATGCTCGTTTTGAATAAAGAAGTGGGCGAATCGCTACGGCGCGACAAATACGTCAACGTCAAAAGTAGTGACTTCAATCTATTCGGTCACTTCTCCGACTTCGTCAGATTGACCCGAAGTTGGGAAAACATGGAGCCCGACAGTTACTACGGTCAGGCTGACGCGGGCAATCGATACCGTCGCTACAGTGATTTCGAATACAACCCGGTGACCCGTGAACTGACGCAGCTGGAACACCGCGCCTACGTCCAGTCCAAGGCTAACAACGCCTACGTGGGCGGAATGGTTCGGCACTTCCAGGACTTCTCCGATGAAATCATTCATTCGCCGGTGATGCGCAGCCTGATCGACACGGATTTCGAGGTGTACAAAAACGTTCTGCCGCCGGAACTGCACGATGAAATCTGGCAATGCCAGATTCACCAGATCCGCATCGAGATCAAACCAGGCAAGCAACTGGAGATCACCCCGGAAGGCATTCACTGCGACGGTTACCCGTTCAGCGGCGTGCATTTCTGGGGGCGCAATAACGTGGAGGGGGCGGAAAGCCGCTTGTACAGCGCCCATGAACAAGAACATCTGGCGTCGACGACTTACACCGACATTCTCGACACCACTTACTTCCTGGATCGGGACATGCGCCACTACGTCACGCCGGCGCGCAACACCCATTCCCACGCCATGGCTTATCGGCAAATTCTGGCGATTTCCTTCTCGCGGCCCGGGACCGCTTTCGACATTGTTCGCTGAACAGTACAACGCCGCGATCAGCCTCGCCGAGTGCCCTGCACCGGTAATGCTGAGGCGTACGACAGCCAAGGATGCCCAGCGCCTGGAGCGCTTCTTCCGGCAATTCGAAGAGGTGTCTTTCTGCGAATGGCAGGACGCCAAATGCCTGCGTGGTGTATTGGTGCAAAAGACCACCACCGCATTCATTGCGCTGGACGCCAGTGGCGAAATCGTCGGCGCGGTACTGGGCGGCATGCTCGGCAGTCGCGGCACGATCAACCATTTGGCCGTGAGCCCGATGTATCGCAGCCAGGGTGTCGGTCAACGCTTGGTTGAAGCGGCATCGGCGGACATGAAACGCGTG
Organism: Pseudomonas sp. P1_F1_2; assembly: GCF_056405815.1. NCBI lineage: Bacteria > Pseudomonadati > Pseudomonadota > Gammaproteobacteria > Pseudomonadales > Pseudomonadaceae > Pseudomonas > Pseudomonas sp. P1_F1_2. The sequence goes on from NZ_JBFUBK010000027.1 coordinate 50,141, forward strand.
GGCGTGCTGCGCATGTTCCTGTTTGTCGACGATGCCAACCTCGCCGGCAAACGTTTTTGGAGTGCCCAGGGTTTTTGCGAACCGCGTGGCGAAAGAACATTTGAGAGGGATCTATGAATGAGACGTCCAGCAGCCGTCCGCTGATGGTCGGGCCACAACAACGCTCGCGCACCTTTGCAGAAGCCAGCCCGGTAGTGGCGGGCTATTTCACGGTGTCGTTCGTGTTCGGCCTGATGGCGGTCAATGCCGGGATGCCGGTGTGGTTACCGGTCGCGATGTGCCTGTTTGTCTACGCCGGTGCTTCGCAGTTCGCTGCGCTGGCGCTGATTACCAGCGGCGCGTCACTGACCACCATCGTCCTCACCACGTTTCTGATCAACGCGCGGCACATGCTGATGTCCGTTTACATGGCCAAGGCGTTGCAGGCGATGGGGCTCAGTCGACTTGAGCGTTGGTGTTATGCGGGTGGGTTGACCGATGAGTCGTTCGCCTTCCACAGCGTCAAACTGGGCAAGGGTGCGCCGGTCAATGTGCGCTACCTGATCGGCTTCAATCTGTTTTGCCACACCTCGTGGGTGCTCGGCGGATTGCTCGGGGCGATTTGCGCGCAGTACGCGGCGCACTTGATCAAGTATCAGCTCGACTACGCGCTGACGGCGATGATGCTCTACGTGCTGGTTTCGCTGTGCAATACGCGTAACAAACTCATCGCTGCACTGGCCGCCGTCGCCTGTATGGGCGCACTGAGCCTGGTCGGCAGCTCGCCGTTCAACGTATTCATCGCCACCTTTGTGGGCTGCGGGGTGGGTGTATGCCTGACCAAACGTTCCTGATTCTGGTCGTCGTCCTGATGATGGCTGTGACGTTCTTGCCGCGTGCGCTGCCGCTGCAAGTGAACACCGACCATTGGCCGCCCTTCGTCGCCCGGGCGCTGGAATTCCTGCCGGTGGCGATCGTCGCTGCCATCAGCGTCACACCGCTGTTGATCAAGGATCAACACGTGCAGCTCGATCGCCCGGAATTTTATGCCGCGATTCCGACGTTGTTATGTGCGTACTTCAGCAAAAACCTCTTTCTCTCCGTTGCGGTGGGAACGGCTGCGTATATTGCGCTCAGTTCGTTCATGTAGCGCCAGGTCGACCACATCGTGCAAAGCCTGGCCCGACAACTCTGGGTTATTGACCGCCAACCGAACTTCGAGGGCATCCTCGAAGCCAGGGAAAATGGTCAAGCCGTTACGTTGGGCGGCGTCACGGGACACCATGCCCAGGCCGTCCATTTGCGTGATCAAGGAGAGCGTCAGCGTCTCACTGCAGGAGTAAACCATCCGTTTGTTCGACTCGTAATTGCCAAGGCCGGCGTCGAGAAAGCGCAAGAAACTGTGGGAATACGGACAATCGTCGGCCGGACGCACCTGAAATTTGTTGCCAAGCATCACCAGCGGATCATGTTCCTGACCGCAATGGGCACCGACCACCTGCACCTGAACCTCGGGCAGGATAATGCTGGGCATCCCTGGCAGCTGCGGGCCGATCAACACGGCCAGGTCAAAGTCTTCGTTTTTGAGCTTGCTGAGGTTTTCCATCGACTCGGCGTAGCTGAATTCCAGCTGATAGTCGGGAAACACCTCAATCAGGCGTCCGATCATTCGTCGATTGAAGTCAGCCGAAAGCGTTGTGTTCAGCGCCACTTTGAGCGTGCGCTGCCCAGGCTCTTTCAGCGCAGCCACTTTTTCTTCCAGTTGCCGCGTGGCCACCAACACCTTGTCCATGAAAGGCGTGAGTTCCGAGCCCTGCGTGGTCAGGGTCAACCCCTTGTTGGAGCGACGAAACAACCGAAAACCAAACTGCTCTTCGACTTTGTTCAACTGTGCAGCCAATGCCTGCACGGTCAAACAGGAATGCTCTGCCGCCGCTGACAATGAGCCAGTCTGCACAATGCGCATCAGGTTGCGTAGGGTTCTGCTATCCATTGGGTAATGCCCTCTGAAGTGGGCTGGCTATTGTTGTGTACCTGGCCGTCGGTTGGGCGATACGTGCTGGCTATAATCCTGCACCTGAACCCGCTTGTCCCGAGTTTAGTAGCGAATTGATGCTGGCGTCCGATGGTTGGAGGGTTGCGCAGGATCGAGGGTTTCTGGGGGAGGGTGGGTGATGGGGGTCAAAGAATGCTCGGACCGGGAGGTTTGGGCATTTTTTTGTCGTTTGTTTTCATATGGGCGCGCCATTTCGTACGTATAAGAAAGCCGCTACCTGCACGGCTATCKGACGTCTCCCAGTCAAAAAGAGGACCCGCCTGATTTCCATCCCTGACTTGTTTCGCTGAAATATCGACTCATCAATTCGAGATTTTTCTCCGAATTTGAGCCCATTGGATATCAAGGCATTTGCCAGCATCCACGACGCGAGCGAGTAGATACCGATGGATGTACCAGGGATAAAGGAAGTTCTCGGTCAACAAAACTGGAAAGACATTGGTTTGCCAGATATCCGGGATATACCGCTATCGATACTGGCGAGCGACGCTCGGGAACAACCAAGTGCAGTCGATCTCAATCACGCCTTGGACCAGGTACTAAACAAGCATCGGCATGGGATGTTGGTTTATCAACGATGTCTTCCCCACAAACAAAAAAAGCAGCCTGATTAGGCTGCTTTTCTTGAAGAGGTTGCTTGATATTGTGCTCCCTCAAGCAGGGGAGAAGAGGTCTCACCCGAGCGCTAATCTCCAGGTCATCAACGGGGTTCCTAACGCCGACTATCGCCACCTGATGGCAGTCGGTTTCGCGCTCTTGGACCGATTCTCTGCAACTTGCGACGTCGGTGTCAATTTGAGGATCTTGAGTCGACCATCCGGATACATTTGACGATTTCGAAACGTTTTTATGCAAACAGGCAGTTTTATGATCGTTTTTATGCACGAAAACTCATTTTTATGCAGAGGGCCGAAATTACTAACGATGTCCTCAAGCTTAAAAGCCTCGAGTAATTCGGGGCTTTTAAGTGCGCGGTGGCTCGTCCCGATTAAGGTTTACACCTTGTTACCTCTTTTCAACGAGGGCATAAATTCACCTGTTACAGCAGGCTCCTCCACCACAAATGATCAAAACGATCATTTGAATGATTGATTTGCGCAGTTCATGACGAAAGCCTAAGATAAATTTGACTGAATTAATCACTGCGTGATCGATTCAGTCAGTTTCGAGGTGATAAACGTCTTGCCAAACAATTATAAAAGGAGACCCTCGTGGCCCAAATTCCTATCAAGCGCACCATAGAACGCATCCCTGGCGGCATGATGATTGTCCCGCTGCTGATCGGTTCGCTGGTGGCTACCTTTCTTCCCGATACACCGAAGTTTTTCGGCTCTTTCACCAATGCGCTGTTCACCGGGGCATTACCCATCCTCGCGGTGTTCTACGTTTGCATGGGCGCGAGCATCAACATCAAGGCCACGCCTTACCTGCTGAAGAAGGGCGGCACGCTGCTCATCACCAAAGTCGGCATCGCTGTCCTGATCGGCATTGTGCTTGGGCACTTCCTGGGTGAGCAGCCGGTTTCGTCAGGGCTGTTCGCCGGTATTTCCACGCTGGCGATCGTTGCTGCGATGAACGACACCAACGGCGGGTTGTACATGGCGCTGATGGGGCAATACGGTCGATCCGAAGACGTCGGTGCCTACTCGGTCATGTCCCTGGAGTCCGGGCCTTTTCTGACGATGGTCACCTTGGGTATCGCCGGCCTGTCGGCCTTCCCGTGGCCGACGCTGGTGGGCAGCATTCTGCCGCTGGCCCTGGGCATGTTGTTGGGCAATCTTGACCGTGACATGCGCGATTTTCTGGCCAAAGCCGTTCCGGTGATGATCCCGTTCTTCGCCCTGGCACTCGGCGCCAGCCTGGATTTGCATAACGTCTGGCAGGCCGGTTTGCTCGGTCTGGGAATGGGTGTTGCGGTTGTCGTGTTGACCGGTATCCCGCTGTTCTTCGCTGACCGTTTGACCGGTGGCACTGGCGTCGCCGGCGTCGCTGCGGCCACCACCGCCGGGAACGCCGCCGCCGTGCCAGCACTGATCGCGGCGGCCAATCCGGTGTACGCAGAAGCGGCCAAGAGTGCGACCATATTGGTCGCCGCTTGTGTCGTGGTCACAGCGATTCTCGCGCCGTTGCTCACCGCAGCCGTTGCCAAGCGCGTGCAACAGCGCAATCCCGTCGTTATCCCTGAACCGGAGATAGAGCCTCAAAAGCAGGAGGCCTTGCGATGAGGATTCTGATCATCGCGGACGATTTGTCGGGCGCGGCAGATTGCGCCATCGGTTTTGCGAGCGCGGGGCTACAAACGGTGGTCACGCTCGACCCTTTGAATGACAAGGCTGACGCTCAGGTGATTGCGGCCGATACGGACACTCGACGCCTCTCTCCGGAGCGGGCCGCCGAGCGCACCGTCGCTGCATTTAAAGCGCTGCATCAACCCGGGCAGCGACTGTATAAAAAAATCGATTCAACCTTGCGCGGCAACTGGGCGGCCGAAGTCGCTGCCCTGCAACCGTTGGCAGGCCTGGCCATCGTCGCCCCGGCGTTTCCCGCCACCGGGCGTACGTTGCGTGGCGGTCGGGTGTTCGTGAACGGCCAGCCACTGGAAACCACCGACACCTGGAAACTCGAAAACGCCGACCGCCCGGCTGACGTCGAAGTGATGCTCATCGCCGCGGGCCTGAGCACCGCGAAGCTGGACCTCGACACCTTGCGCGGCAACGAAAATGCGCTCGCACAGCACATTATCGAAGTCGCCCGCAGCGGCACGCAGGCGTTGATCGTCGACGCACAAACCGAAGATGACCTGCTGACCCTCGCTCGCCTGACCGCGTCGATGGAACAGCCGCTGTTCTGGATCGGTTCGGGTGGTCTCGCTCGGGAAATAGCCGGTCTTCCTGACTTCAGCGAAACAGGTTTCACGGCCATCGAACCGGATGCAGTCGAAAAAAGTCAGGCGCCTATCCTGATACTCGTCGGTAGCCTTTCCGGAGTCTGCGACCGGCAATGCGCACGGCTCAAGGAGCGTGGCGGCGTCAGCGAATTGGTCGTACCGCCCGAGGTCCTTCGCCAGGGCACAACGCATGTCGATTGGGCGACGTGGCAGGCGCGCATCGGCGAGCAACTGGACGGCTGGAGTGACCTGCTGCTGCGCATCGGCCGCGATGAAGCGTTCGATCCCCAGGAGGGCGCGCAACTCTCGAACCTGCTGGCCGTGCTGGTAGAACCCCACTTCGCCAAGGTTGGCGGCTTGATCGCCACGGGTGGCGAGACGGCGCGGGCCATATTGACCACCGTCGGCATCGACAGCCTGCAACTGCTGACGGAAATCGAAGCCGGCGTCGCCTTCGCCCGCCCGACCGATTCCCGGCAGGGCCATCGTCCCGGCATCGTTACCAAGGCAGGCGCGTTCGGCACCGATCACGCCTTGTATGCGGCATGGCAACACTTGAGCGACAACGCCGATCGCTCCCCGTCCAAACGCACACGAATCCAAGGACTCCAATGAACACTATGAACAACTACCTCCCCATCATCGGCATCACCATGGGCGACGCCACGGGCGTCGGCCCGGAAATCATCGTCAAGAGCCTGACTCATGACATCGTCTACCAGCAATGCCGACCACTGGTGATCGGCGATGCCCGTCGCCTGGAGCAGGCCAACGTCATCGTCGGCGGCAGCGCCAAAGTGCGCCGCATCGAAGATGCCTCCCAAGCGTTGTACGAGGCCGGCACCATTGACTGCATCGACCTCGACCTGATCCCCGACGACCTGCCGTTCGGTGAACTGTCGCCCATCGCCGGTGACGCCGCTTATCAATACATCGCCCGCGCTGTGCAACTCGCCGAGGCCAGCCAGATTGATGCCATTTGCACCGCGCCATTGAACAAGGAAGCGCTGCACGCCGGCGGCCACAAATACCCGGGCCACACCGAAATGCTCGCGCACCTGACCAACGTCGACGAAGTATCGATGATGCTGGTGGCGCCGCAGCTGCGGGTGATTCACGTCACCACCCACATCGGGATCATCGACGCGATCCGCAAGATCGAACCGGGCCTGGTCCAGCGCACCATCGAGCGCGGCAACGCGACGCTGATCAAGGCCGGCATTGCCAAGCCACGAATCGGCGTGTGCGGGATCAACCCGCATGCCGGTGAAAACGGTCTGTTCGGTTATGGCGAAGAGGAAGAAAAGATCATCCCTGCGGTGAAGCTGTTGCAGGAACGCGGCCTCGACGTGACCGGCCCGCTGCCCGCCGATACGCTGTTCTTCCGCGCCGGACGCGGCGACTTCGACCTGGTGGTGGCGATGTATCACGACCAGGGCCACGGCCCGGTCAAAGTGCTGGGGCTTGAAGCCGGTGTGAACGTGACCGTGGGCCTGGACGTGATCCGCACTTCGGTCGACCACGGCACTGCTTTCGATATCGCCGGCAAGGGCATCGCCGATGAACGCAGCCTGCTCGAAGCGCTGCGCCAGGGTGCGGAGCTTGCCACGCGACGGGGATGAGGCGCACGGGCGCTGTCGTGTAAGATCGACCACCGTCCACACAACGAGACCCGCCATGAAAGCCTCCGAACGCCACCGCGCCATCCTCGATCTCGTACGCATTGGCGATGCCAACGTCGAGCAATTGAGCGCGGCGCTCGGGGTCTCGGAAGCGACCGTGCGACGTGACCTGACCATGCTCGCCAAACAGCGGCATCTGGTGCGCACCTACGGCGGCGCGACTTCGGTGGTTGGCGTTCATGAGCCGGAAGCTTCCCTCGAAGAACGCAAAACCAGCCAGTGGGAACAGAAAGACGCCATCGCCCAAGCGGCGGCGGCTCACGTTCAGGATGGCGATACCGTATTGCTCGATGGCGGCACCACCTGCGCCGCGCTGGCTCACCATTTGTGTTCACGGCAAGACGTGCATGTGGTGACCAATAATCTGCTGGCGGTGATGACCCTGGCCAACGCGCCGGGCGTGCGCCTGACCCTGATCGGCGGCGATCTGCGCGGTTCGAGCATGAGCACATTGGGGCCGTTGGCGGAACTGACGTTGAGCCGGTTGAGCGTCGACAAGGCCTTTCTGGGTGCGGACGGTGTGGTCGCGGAGTTTGGTTTGTGTGAAGCGAGTGCGCAGCAGGCGTATCTCAAGGAATGCATCATCAAGCGTGCGGCGCAGATTGTTGTCCTCGCCGACACCGACAAGTTGGGCCGTGCCCGGCAGCAGCATTGGACGCCGATTGAGCGGGAGTGGCGGTTGATTACCGGCTCCACTGCGGATGAAGCTGCGCTGGCGCCGTTTTATGCGCTTAAGCAGATCACGGTGGAAACTGTCGACGTCGCTTGATTGCTCACCTCTGTGGCGAGGGAGCTTGCTCCCGCTGGGCTGCGAAGCGGCCCCAAAATTCTCACAAGCAACGCTTTTTTTTGCACTCAAACGGTAGTTGTCTCCCTCGCGACAAAGCTCATGTCGCAAAAATCCAATTTCGGCGACACGTGTCGCCAACATGTCGTCCGCGGCGACACGTTCCGAAGACGTGTCGCAAAAAGTGAAAAATTGCGACACGTTAATAAGAACGACTCAAAACGCCCCGATAGGCTCGGGGCTTATTTATGCGTGCAATTTTTTATGGTGCGACGTCACTGGATCGGTTGTTACACGGTGCGGCGAGCACCTTCACCACATCATCAATGATCGCCTTACTCATATCCTGCAAATAATGCGATGCCCAGGCATGCCGGTCGGTATCCCGAACCATCACGGCATCTGATGCGAGAAGTTTGGCGATGTGGAGCAGATCGGAAGCGTGGGAGAGGGCCTGGATCACCGGGACGCCAGCGTTGATACGGAAGAGTGCATCGTTTGCGTGGTAGGAGAAAGGGGTGAGGCCGATGGTTTTGAGGTCTTGAGGGTTGGTCATTGGGCACCTCCGGTTTTTGGGCGGTGGTGGGTGATGGCTGGTGGAGCGGTAGCGCAAATTTTGGACGGATCGATAGCGGGCATTAGCAAAAACTCCTGAATCAAAGTTTGAGCTACCACGTTCGTTCTCAGGCGAATGGGTGGCAGCTATGCGTGGGCTGAGAAACCGGAGATACAGGAACCCGGCAGACCCGAAGGTCTCCCACGCACAGCCGCCATTACACGGAAATGCAGGCACAAAAAAACGCCAACAATCGTGATTATGGGCGCTTGTGCGCCTGTATCTTACTCGGGTTCTCAGGCCCGGTCGCTGAATTGGCAGCGACGACCTGAAGGTAGCTTGAGAGGGGAGGATGCGCAATCGTGGCTAGGTGGTGGCGTGCCGAAATGTTTTGGTGATTTTTATGGCTGGGCAATAAATATTGCCCAGCAATAATTTTGATAATTTGAGAAGGCTTGTTGAGACCTTATCGACTGGCGAAATAGGCATCAGTATTGGATATCGAATTGGATCAGTTTCAAAAGGATTTGCTGGAATCTGTGCGCGAAATGAATGAGCACCGAGCGCTTCCAATCGCTGAGGGCAGGCCGTTAACGAAGGAACGCATCAACTCGCACATGTCGTTATCAGCGACACGTTCCAATAACGTGTCGCAGAAAGTGAAAAAAAGCGACACGTTACAAAGCGGACTACATCAAAAGGGGCTGAGTCCTACGGAAAAAGAAGCCTGCGATAACTACTAAACAGCATCCCTTCAATCGTCTACTGGACGTTGAGAAGGCATCGACTGTTTCAGGTAGGAATCCAGCATTTGAAGAGATTTGCTTTTGTAAGTGAAGCTGCAACATGGGAGTACAAGGCCTTGCCGGACTGGGTTCAGGATGAGTTTGGGAAAGACCTGATGCGTGTGCAGTACGGCGGGGATCCAGAGTTGGCAATAAAGCAGCTGAGTTCAATCGGGGCGGGGACGATTGAGATGATCATCAATGGTAGCCCGGCATACCGATGCAACTACATCACGAAGTATGCGGACACCATTTTCGTCCTTCATTCGTTCGTGAAGACGACGAATCGAACTGATCGTCACGCAATGGCAGTTGCGGAGGATCGGTTGAAGGAGCTCAAACGGGAGCTTCGGAATATGGAGTGGAACGTCTAGCAGGCGTGAGCTTGTGAAATGACTATCTGAGGCAACGCGCCAGCATCGTTGGATGGCAGAGTAAACGTGGTGCGAAAGCCGAGTTTATCCAGCATGTCCATCATTGCATCGATCGTAAACTTCTCGATTTTCCCAGTGGTGAGTTCAGAAACACGTGATTGGGTCACGTTCAACCTGGCTGCGGTCTCACTCTGTTTGAGGCCCAGTTTTTTGATGCACTCAGTGATGAAAATGGACAACTCCATTTTCAGAGCCATTTTGCTGGCGACTTCCTCGTCATGCGTGACATGGAACGGACTGTCGAAGAATTGGATTGCCATGAGCAATCTCCTTTTTTAAATGGTTATCTAAAATTTACGATAAATGGAGGTTAGCGATTGATCATTTTTGATGCAAACATTTTTTCGCCTGCCCCTAGCGCACTCATTACACCAAGTAACTAATGATGTTCCCGTCCCCACCTTTATCCCCTCCAGCTAACTCCCTACATTGAGCTCCAACGCCTACCCATTCATTCCGAAGGGCAGGTCACTGGAGATTCCCTCATGCCTTTTGTCAGCGTTCGCATCACCCGCGATGGCGTTACCTCAGAGCAGAAAGCTCAGGTGATCGCCGAAATCACTGAAACCCTGGAACGCGTCCTCAAAAAGGATCCGCACCTGACCCACATCGTGATCGAAGAAGTCGACACCGATAACTGGGGCTACGCCGGCATCACCACCACCCAGTACCGCAAAAAACTGGCTGAGGGGGAGGGCAAGTCATGACCGCGTCGGTCTCTATCGATTTCATCTCCGACGTGGTGTGCCCGTGGTGCGCGTTGGGTGCGACGGCGCTGGAGCAGGCCATCGAGAACGTGGCCGGTGAAGTCTCGGTGGAGCTCACTTACAAGCCCTTCGAGTTGAACCCGGACATGCCGGCGGTCGGTGAAAAAGCCGTCGAGCATTTGATGCGCAAGTATGGACGCACCGCCGAGGACGTCGCCGCTGGGAAAGCGATGCAAATCGCTCGTGGCGAGGCCATTGGTTTCACGTTCGATCTGGAGAAACGCACGCGCTTCTACAACACGTTTGATGCGCACCGGTTGCTGTTATGGGCGTTGCAGGAAGGTCGGCAGATCGAGCTGAAGAAGATCCTGTTGCGCGCTTACTTCACCGACGGCCAGAACCCGAGCAACCGCGAAACGCTGGCTCGTCTGGCCGGGGAAGCAGGACTGGATGTGGCAGCTGCGCAGGAAGTGTTGGCATCCGCAGCGTTCGCGAAAGAAGTGCGCGAGCTTGAGGCGTTCTACCGCCAGCACGGGATCAATTCGGTCCCGGCCATGATCCTTAACGGTCGTCACCTGGTGTCCGGCTCGCAGTCGGTCGAGTACTACGAACAAATGCTGAGACAAATGGCCAAGGCCCCCGCTGAAGCCTGATTACTTACTTTTTTAAATCATCTTTTAATTAGCAGAGGTTCATCATGAGCAATTCGAAAAAAGTCATCGTCATTACCGGCGCATCCCAAGGCCTCGGCGCCGGCATGGTCAAAGCCTTCCGTGATCTGGATTACAAGGTTGTCGCCACTTCGCGTTCGATCAAACCATCTACCGACCCGGACATCCTCACTGTAGCGGGCGACATCGGCGACCCGGCTGTTGCGCAGCAAGTGATCCGCGAAGCCATCGCCCGTTTTGGCCGCATCGATACGTTGGTCAACAACGCCGGGATCTTCATTGCCAAGCCGTTCACTGCCTACACCGCTGAAGACTACGCCAATGTGTTGTCGGTTAACTTGAACGGCTTCTTCTACATCACCCAACTCGCGATCAACGAGATGGAAAAACAGGGCAAAGGCCACGTGGTCAACATCACCACCAGTCTGACGGACCACGCGGTTGATGGTGTGCCATCGGTTCTGGCTTCGCTGACCAAAGGTGGTTTGAACGCGGCGACCAAGTCCCTGGCGATTGAGTACGCCAAGCGTGGGATTCGGGTGAATGCGGTTTCGCCAGGCATCATCAAGACGCCGATGCATGGTGAGGAAACGCATGAAGCGCTGGGGAATCTGCATCCGGTTGGGCATATGGGCGAGATCGGTGACATTGCTCAGGCGGTTGTTTACCTGGATAGCGCGAACTTTGTTACTGGTGAGATTCTGCATGTGGATGGTGGGCAGAGCGCTGGTCACTAAGACTTGGTCTTTCAAACCCCAGAAACACAAAGCCCTCGTATCTCTACGAGGGCTTTTTTTTACTTCGGGTTTTTATTCCAGGTGCCATTGCGGTTGACGTTTCCAATCGCCAGGAAAGCCCATCAGGCTTAAATTCGTTGATTCCAGATGCTCCATGATTTCTGCGAGACGAGGTTTCCACCGGCTGTCTGGACTGATCAAATCGGTTAGATACGCGAGGATCGTCAATACGATATAAAGCCGCTGTTTGGGCTGAGGTCTGCTGGCAGCTGCGTTTGGGATATTCCACTCTTTGGGTAGCGAGGGCCGAATTGAGAGTTCTCTGTTCCATAACCGCGAGTGGTGGGCGCAACAGTTTCGTATGAAGGTCAGGGTGTGGAGCCACGAAGCCAAAACATCGAACGGCAGACCGAATCTGGCGGCAATAGCTTTCTTGTCGGCACTTCTGCCTATGGCATTGAATAGGGTGGATACCGTACCGAGGCTGAGTTCTTCAAGAATGGCCCATGCGGGCGGCAGTTCGGGAAAGGCATAGGTCGCACCGTAGTATCGAAAATAGTTATCACGCATGCGGTTTTCGATTCTCTGCTGCTGAAGGCCGTCGTCCTGTCGCCCTTTCTTGATACGGTCCGTTTCACGTTCGAATTTATTTCGCTCTTTGCTCAATTGGTCCCGAAGGGGGCGTAAGAGTTCGGTGTGCGAATAGGACGAGGAGAACACCGAGGCATCGGCGATCCAGTCAGACCCATACTTGGGGCACATGTGGCTGCTGATGCTTGCTCGTATCGCGACCTCGACCCTCTCGATGGCGTCCATGGTTATGCGTCGCAACGCCCCATCGAATCGGTATATGTCGACTACGGCTTTCAGAGTGCTACCGGGTTTGAAGGTATGTTCTGGCCCTTGCTCTTGGAAGGGGCGCATATAGGGGCTCAGGCGAAACAGCGTGACCACTTCGAGAAAGCGCATGGCCCGGTCGTTGTTTGCGACTTGCAGGCCTCGTTGCTTTAGCAGTTCCAATTGCTGTTCTACGCTGAGGGCCGGTTTGTCGAAGGACCTCATGTAGCTTTTCTCCAGGCAACAAAAACCCGCACGATTTGAGCTTGCTGACTGGGTCAACCTAGGCTTGGCGGGTGTGTTGGGGTGCATTATAGGTAGGTGTGAGACCCCGTCAACGTTGCACTGACGCGAATTTGTAACGATTAGGTGTGCGGGCAATGTTTGGTCTGGCGCTGGAGGTAAGGTTTTGTTGGCTTCTATAGAAGCCAATGTGTTGGCGTCCCGGGGACTGTCTCCAAACCCCAGAAACAACAAAGCCCTCGTATTTCTACGAGGGCTTTTTTATGTTGCCCGCAACATTCGCTACAGACAAGAAAGCTCCACATCTTCGTCGTCGGGGACTTCGTCCGTAACAATCACTCGTGCGTGCGCGCTGTGCTCTTCCTCCATGCGCAACCCGAAGTAGCGGGTATCGTTGGCGTCCCAAAATGCCTCTATCTGCGCCATGGGTGCATGTTCCAGCAGCACCTCGGCGCTGTGCTCCAAGATGATCGAGTAACGTCGTTCGGTGTTCATTACAAAGGGGCTCGCAACGGCGGAGTGAAGTGGCAGATTGTGCATAAGCACTGCTGCCATTATGCCGTCTCACTGATTTTCGACCGTAACCGCTCATCGTTTCGGGGAGGTATGTAGATGCGCGGTACCAGAATGGGATGCGTCGACTCGCGTCTTTGATGAATATGACCATCCTTCAGCGAGACGGGCGAGCGTAAGACCCATAAACGAAAAAGGCCCACCTTTCGGTGAGCCTTTTTCGATATTGCGTATGGTGCCGGCACCAGGAGTCGAACCCGGGAACTACTGATTACAAGCGGCCTGTTGGGATGTTTTTCCCCGTTTAATGAAGTATCTCCTGTCTCGACCTAACCAGCATTTATTAGGCTTTCACGCACTTTTCGTCTTTCTACGTTTCACTCGTTAGCCTACCTTTGCATGAGAAACGGGGAACGAACGGGGAAAACGGGGAAGAGATGGCTAAGCGCACGCGCATGACCGAGATGGAAGCCTACGCGGTGAAGACCCGGCAATCGGAACCGGTTGGTTCTCGTGGCAAGGGTACTTTGCTGCTGGAGCGCAAAGCATCTGGGGCAATTCTGGCCTACTACCGGGAGCGGACACCCGAAAGTGACAAACGCATATCGCTTGGGACGCTTACGAAAAAGCCGACGGTCGGCACTGATGAGCGTTCGCTCGATGAGATGCGTGCTGAGGCGCTCCGAATGTCGAATGACGCCACTGCGTCCGGCGGGCTGGCCAAGTACCTGGAGCATCAAGTGGAGCTGAAAGCGACGGTTGAAGCCGAGAGGATCGCCGCAGCCGAACTAGTGGAAATTGAACGTATCGAGCGCCAGCGTTTGACTGAAATTGAGGCATCATGCGGGACCCTCGGTGATCTGTTCCTCGATTACATAGAAGACCGCAGAGGCAAGGCCACTCCAGGAG
>NZ_JBFUBK010000028.1:0-59202 GCF_056405815.1 Pseudomonas sp. P1_F1_2
ATAACCCTGTGGGAGCGGGCTTGCCCGCGATGCTCTTAGCGGCTCAACAAAGATGCAGCGCCTGCACCACCAAACAACCCCGCACTCACCCGGTTAAACCAGCTCTGCCCCTTGCCGCTACGCAAATACCGCGCCGCACCATGCGCACCCAGCCCATAAGCCAACTTGCACAGCAGATCGAGCACGGTCCAGGTCGCAATCATCACCAGCAACTGCGGCAGGAACGGCTGCTCGGCGCTGAGGAACTGCGGCAGGAAGGCGGCAAAGAACAGAATGTCTTTCGGGTTGCTCGCGCCCAATACAAACGCGCGCCCGAACAGGGCACGAAAGCGCGGCACTGGCGCCGCCAGAGGCACTTCGGCGCCCACCGACGGCTGGCGCGATTGCTGCCAGCTCTGCCAGGCGAGGTAGAACAGATAGAGCGCGCCGACGATTTTCAGCGCGCTGAACAGTTGTTCCGACGCCAACAGCAAGGCGCCCAGGCCCAGCGCCGAGGCACTGAGCAAGCAAATCGAGGCAATGACACCGCCGAGAAACGCCGGGTAAGAACGGCGCAAACCGTAATTGAGACTGTTGCTGATCATCAGCAAAGACAGCGGCCCCGGGATCAGGATCACTACCAGCGCAGCGCCGCTGAACAGCAGCCAGGTTTCCAGACTCATCACTTTCCTCCAAATGTGCAAAAGCCCCACCCGGTGGGTGAGGCGGGTTGAAACGAGGACCGCTTACAAGAAGATGAACTTGGCGATGAAGATCGCGCAGAGCACCCACAAGCTGACGGAGATTTCCTTGTATTTACCGGTACCGGCCTTCAGCGCCACGTAGGTGATGAAACCCAGTGCGATGCCGTCGGCGACCGAGAAGGTCAGCGGCATCATGATCGCGGTGACGATCGCCGGAATGCTATCGGTAGCTTCGTCCCATTCGATGTGCTTCATGCCGCCCATCATCAGCATCGCCACATAAATCAGCGCGCCGGCGGTGGCATAGGCTGGGATCATCCCGGCCAGGGGGGCGAAGAACATCGCCGCGATAAACAGCACGCCGACGGTGACCGCCGTAAGGCCGGTGCGCCCACCCGCCGCAACACCCGCGGCGCTTTCCACATAGCTGGTAACCGGCGGAACACCCACAACCGCACCAAATACGCTGGACGCACTGTCAGCTTTCATCGCGCGGGAGAGGTTTTCGATCCGGCCGTCAGCGCCGACCAGGTTGGCGCGCTGGGCCACGCCCATCAGCGTGCCGGCGGTGTCGAACATGTGCACAAAGAGGAAAGCCAGGACCACGCTGATCATGCTGACGTTGAAGACGCCGGCGAGGTTCATGGCCATCCAGGTCGGGGCCAGGCTCGGCGGGGCGGACATGATGCCCTCGTAATGCACCAGGCCAAGACCCCAGCCAGCCAGGGTCACGGTGATGATGCTGATGAGGATCGCGCCGAACACTTTGTGGTAGCTGAGGATGGCGATCATCAAGAAGCAAACGGCGGCGAGCAGCGGGCCGGGTTCGCGCAGGGAGCCGAGCTTGATCAGGGTCGCCGGGCTATCGACGACGATGCCTGCGGTTTTCAGGCCGATCAGGCCCAGGAACAGCCCCACGCCGGCGCCCATGGCGAAGCGCAGGCTGACCGGAATGCTGTTGAGCAGCCATTCGCGAATCCGCGAAAAGGTCAGGATCATGAACAACACACCGGACACGAACACCGCACCGAGGGCGGTTTCCCAGTTGTAGCCCATGGTGCCGACCACGGTGTAGGTAAAGAAGGCGTTCAGTCCCATGCCCGGCGCCAGGCCGACCGGCCAGTTGGCGTACAGGCCCATCAGCAGGCAACCCAATGCAGCGGCGATGCAGGTGGCGACAAACGCGGCGCCGTGATCGATGCCGGCATCGGCCATGATGTTCGGGTTGACGAAGATGATGTAAGCCATGGTGATGAAGGTTGTCAGACCGGCGATCAGCTCGGTCTTCACCGTGGTGCCATGCAAGCTGAGTTTAAAGATGCGCTCCAGCCAGCCATTGCGTAAAGGCGGCGAGAGATCCAGCGTCGATGCTTCGGATTTGCGGCTTTCCACAGCGAGTACTCCTCAAGAGTTTTATTGTTATTTCCAGGGCCGGACCCATGAGGGTGGCAGCGGCCCTTTGAGGCACTTGCGAATTTGTTGACCGTACGGTCAGAAACTCGCACGAAGTGGATTATGCTTTTGTATACAAAGAAAGCAAATAATGTTTTTGATTTTGTCGACGAAATATTTGGCGATAGGGGTATATCRCCAGGAAGGACGCCATCGCGGGCAAGCCACGCTCCCACAGTTGACCGCATTCCCCTGTAGGAGTGAGCCTGCTCGCGAAGGGGCCAAACCACCCACTACAAATCCATCAACCAGAACACTCAGTCCGCAAGCACCTGGGTTTGCCCCAGCGCCTTGTTCACCGCCAACCACCCATTCACCGCCGTCTCCCCGGCCTCGGCAAACACCCGCTCAAGCAATTTCACTTGCTCGCGCCGCAACGATTGCTCGAACCGCGCGCCATCCTCAGTCAACTCCAGCAGGCGTTTCCGCTTGTCAGTTTCTGACGCAACACTGTTCACCAAATGCATCTCTACCAACTGACGCAACGGCATGTTCAGCGCTTGCTTGCTCACGCCGAGCAGCGCCAGCAACTCCTTCACGCTGAGGTTCGGATAACGGGCGATGAAAAACACGATGCGTTGATGCACCCGGCTCAAGCCGCGACGTTCGAGCATTTCATCGGCTTTGGCGGTGAACGCCTGGTAGCCAAAGAAAAACGCTTCCATGGCCTGTTGCTGGGATGTCGGGTTTTTAAGGTCAATCATGTTGACGTATCCGTCAGGTCTGTCGTAATTTCGGTCAACAAGTTTGACTCATTTTCCTCAGGCCTCGCTACCGGTGACTCTCATGGCTTTTTCCGAACGTGTCTCGCGCCTCAAAAGTTCTTTGATCAGAGAAATCCTCGCGGCCGCTCAACGTCCGCAAGTGATGTCGTTTGYCGGTGGCTTGCCGGCCGAAGCCATGTTGCCGAAGGTGGAATGGGCCGACTTGCCGTTGTCCATGGGCCAGTACGGCATGAGCGAAGGCGAACCCGCATTGCGTGAAGCCCTGGCAGCAGAGGCGCGGGCGCTGGGCGTGCCGTGCGAGGCGAGTCAGGTGCTGGTGGTCAGCGGTTCCCAGCAAACCCTCGATCTGGCGGCCAAGCTCTATATCGATAAAGGCACCGAGGTATTGCTCGAAGCACCGACGTATCTGGCGGCGTTGCAGATCTTCCAGCTGTTCGGTGCCGACTGCATCACCGTGCCGCAGCAAGCGGATGGCCCGGACCTGATGCAGTTACGCGCACGCCTGGAAAAACATCGTCCGGCGTTCATCTACCTGATTCCAACGTTCCAGAACCCATCGGCAGTGCGTTACAGCGAGGCCAAGCGCGATGCCGTGGCGGCATTGCTCGACGAGTTCGGTGTGACCCTGATCGAAGACGAGCCTTATCGCGAATTGACCTTCGACGGCGCCAGCGCCACGCCGATTGTCAGTCGCTTGAAGAAAGCCAGCTGGATCTACACCGGCACCGTCTCGAAAACCCTGTTGCCGGGCCTGCGTGTCGGTTACCTGATTGCCAGCCCAGACCTGTTTCCGCATTTGTTGAAGCTCAAGCAATCGGCGGACCTGCACACCAACCGGATTGGCCAATGGCAAGCGCTGCAATGGATCGGCACCGAGAAATACCAGCAGCACCTGAGTGAGTTGCGCAACTTCTACCGCTGCCGTCGAGACGCATTTGAAGCAGCACTGCAAACGCACTTTGCCGATCTGGCGGACTGGAACGTGCCCCAGGGGGGGTTGTTTTTCTGGCTGACGTTGAAACAGCCAATGGACACACGAACCCTGCTCAATGCGGCGTTGGACAATGACGTGGCATTCATGCCGGGGGAACCGTTCTTTCCCGAGCCGGACAACCATCACGGGCATCTGCGGCTGAACTTCAGTCACATTGACCCGGCTCGACTGGATGAAGGGCTGAAGCGATTGGCGGCGGTCGTGCGTCAGGCTCTGGCGGCTAAAGCAGCCTGAGGGGGGGCAGAAACAAATAAACCGGCTCAAGGGCCGGTTTATTTTTGTCTGGAGTTTGCGGTGTCAGGCTGCCGCGAATCGCTTGTCCAGATAATCAATGATCACCTTGGACTCATACATCCAGGTGGTCTGGCCGTTCTCTTCGATACGCAGGCACGGCACTTTGATCTTGCCACCTTGTTCCAGCAGAGTCTGGCGATCCTGCTCGTTGTTCTTCGCATCGCGCAGGGCCACCGGCACGTTCAGGCGGCGCAGGGAGCGGCGGGTCTTCACGCAGAACGGGCAGGCGTGGAATTGATACAGTGTCAGGCCCTTGGCGGCCGCTTCGACCTGAGCCTGAGCAGCGGCAGGGCGCTGCTTCTTGCCCGGACGGGTGATGAAGTCGATGAAGATGATCAGTTGGCCAAGGCCGACACGAAGCGCTTTTACGAACACGTTGAAAGCCTCACGGTGCGAATGAAGAAGGGCGCGCAGCTTACCTGATTTTTTGCGGACGAAAAAAAACCGGCGATGAATGCCGGTTTTCTTCGTGCGGCCCGTTACTTGATCAGGCTGAGAAACTCGCTGCGGGTGGCCGCGTTTTCGCGGAACTCACCGAGCATCACCGAGGTGATCATCGACGAATTCTGTTTCTCCACACCGCGCATCATCATGCACATGTGCTTGGCCTCGATCACCACCGCAACGCCCAGGGCGCCGGTGACCTGCTGGACCGCATCCGCGATCTGGCGGCTGAGGTTTTCCTGGATCTGCAAGCGGCGGGCGTACATATCGACGATGCGCGCGACTTTCGACAGGCCCAATACTTTGCCGCTCGGGATATAAGCGACATGGGCCTTGCCGATGAACGGCAGCAGGTGGTGTTCGCACAACGAGTACAACTCGATGTCCTTGACCAGCACCATTTCGCTGTTGTCGGAGCTGAACAAGGCACCGTTGGTGACTTCTTCGAGCGTCTGTTCATAACCGCGGCAGAGGTACTGCATGGCTTTGGCGGCACGTTTTGGCGTGTCGAGCAGGCCCTCGCGGGAGACGTCCTCGCCCAGTTGGCCAAGGATCGCGGTGTAATTCTGTTCCAATGTCACAGAGCTTTATTCCGTATGGGTTCTAGAGGGGTACGGTTTCTGTCTGTACCAATTTTGTACCAATCAGGCTTTGCTCCAGCTTCCCGACTTCGCTCCAGTCTTCACTGGAATTGATCCATCGGGCGTAAGTCGTCAGCAGCATTTGAACGCTGTGGCCGAGCTGATTCGCAATGAACCCGAGGTTCATGCCTGCCATTAGGCACATGGTAGCGTAAGTGTGCCGGCAGTTGTATTGCCGTCTGGCCCTGATGTTCAGTGTGACCAGCGCCGCTTTGAAGTGTTTGTCGGTCACGCTGGCCTGCTGGATGAACTCAAAGTTCTTCGTCGGCGGGAACACATACGGCGATTGCTTGTGCTGGCGCCGGCTCTGCTTCGCCCTCAACTCGGCCACACCCTTGGCCGCCTCAATGGCATTCAACGCCCTGCTGTTCAGCATGACTCGCCGTGTCTCGCGGGTTTTCGTGCGCTCCTCGATCTTGTAGTCCGCCACGATTCTGCACACGTTGGCGACTCTTCCCTCTGTATCCACCTCATCCCAACGCAACGCCGCTATCTCCCCTGGCCGCATGCCGGTGAAAAACGCGAACTCAAAGTACGCCGCGTAGACCTGCATCGAACCGGTCAGCACCTTATATAGGTGCTCAATGATCAAATCCGCCTCCACTACCGTAAACGGGTCCACCGGTTTCTTCGCCTTTGCCGGCAGTTCGATAGAGCCGACCGGGTTCCGGGTGATCAGCTCATCATTCACCGCGCTTTCAAACATGGTGTGCAACCGCTGGATCGCCGACCGCTTTACGGTCGAAGACTTCCACTTCGTCTCGCCGACGATTTTCCGGATCATCGCGGAACTGATCTGGTCGATCGGGAGCAATGCCAAGTGAGGCATCCAATAAAGGTTGAGGGATATCCGGTAGTTTTTCCGGGTTCCCCCGACAACTTCCCGGCTGTCGAGCCAGGTCTGCGCGTACTCGCCGAACAGCGGAGTCGCAGAATAGGTGGAGTAGGTCGAGTTTGGGAAAAGCTCCGCGTAACGCTGGTCATCCATCACGCCGTGCTTGATCAGGCTGATTACTGTAGCGCGTAGATCTGCGGCCGCTTTAATGCCTTTTGGCGTTTGGGAATAGGCGAGAGTCTCGCAGCGCCGGAACTTCCATGTGAAGCGAATGCGGACTGATTGACCTGCGAATTCAACTCCGGCGGGCAATCCCAAAGGCTTTCTAGCCATGCCTCATATCTCCTGATGCTGTAATAAATCTGCCCGTCGATTTCGTTCCACACCCCTTTCGGGATGATGTTGCGCTGGCGCTTGCCCTGGAGCGCGCGCCGGGTGGTGCCGACCATCTCCGCGAAGTTCTTCTCAGCGACCTTGTCGGACAGGTACTCAACCGGTATCTGTTCTGCTGCTGCCATGATGATGCTCCATGCCGCACGTGGCGGCAGAAGGTGGTGATGGGTTATGCGTCGGCCTTGGCCAGAACTGCGTCGATCCGCTGCACAGTGACGTGCACCGAAATCTTTTCATCGGTGTCGAACCAGTCGGGTGCGCCCGTCTTGAGTGCCATGGCGATTACTTGCCGAGACTCACGGAGCGTCGCTACCATTTCTTCGTGCAGTCCGCGTTCCTCGCGGCCGATATCCCAGAAGCGCTGGCCCCAGTGTCCGGCCGGTGGCGGGTTGCTGTTCTGAGCGCCAAGAGCCAGCGCTCCGACTACAGCGTCTAGCAGGTCGCGCTTGTAGGCGTTGTCGCCGTCGATGCTGAGGCCACGTCGGCGCAGAGCGCTTACCACCTCGTTTCTATCCAGGCCTTGATCCTCGATGACGATGTCCCGGTCTGGTTCGCCCGCGGTGTAGATCACCAAGGCCAGTTTGGCGCCCGGTAGGCAATGCTCGCTGAGCCTGACCAGTGCATCGTTGGCGGCTTCGTGGAATCGCTGAACTGCTGACATAGAAATTCCTCGCCCGCCGTTCTCCGGCAGGTCTATGGTTTAATAAAATATCTTGATTGGGGGTGGCGATGGATAAGGTGTTTCGAAGCCGCAAGTTTGTTGCTGGGGCTCTAATGGCGATTGCTGGGCTCGGCGTATGCCTGAACCATTTACTTAGAGGGCAGATGGTCGGTTACTTGGCTTTTGGTTTCTTCGTCTCGGGGTGCACGTTGTTGTTGGTTGGGTGGCTAGATGCAGGTGCATAAGTAGCCCGCCGTACATCGGCAGGCTGGTAGGTGGATAGATGGTTGATAAAACATCAGGTCATGGCTGGCACATAACGGCGAAATTCAGCTAACTTTCAATCGTTCGCCTCGCCAGTTGCAGCCCAATCAGCTCGTCCCTGAGCAGCTGGCGGGGTGGACACTTTGATTACCGCGGCCCCTTGTAGCAATACACGTAGGCGAACCAGGCGAGGGCGATCATGGGGTCACCTTTGTTATTTCTGGAAACGATGCTTCGGCCTCGGTACGGAATTTAATGTCCGCACCGTCGCCGTGACGTCCCTCGGACCAGGTGATCCGCTTTCCGCAGTAACAGCCAGTTTTCTGGGATAGGTCGAAGTTCTGCCGGAACTCCATCGAGATACCGGTCATGCCGTGCTTGCGCGCCAACGCGACGACGGCTTGCGCGAACTCGACGTCGTGATCTGTCACTGCGGTCATGGCGCCACCTTCCGACCCCAGACGCACACAGGGCCGTCCTCGGCATCGTGGATCGACAAGATGAACCAGCCCGGTTCGACTGGTTGCTGGATTTCCCACGCCGAGCAATCGCACTGACCGTCATCCATGTAGGCATCGAACACTTCGGTGGGAACGTCGCTTTCCATGTACGTGACTTTGGTTTCCACCTGGTGGCGCAGGCACCAATCCTGAAATTGCGCCTCGGTGATCTCGTCGTCGAACTCTGACAGGTAGCCTGGATGGGACCACCAGCCGTCGATATCGCGCTCGACGGGCAACGGCTGAATCAAAACAGTTTGCTCAGGCATGACTTCGTCCTTGCCGCTGTAGCGGCTGACTTTGAAGGGGGGGAGTTACTGCAAATTGGGGTGGAGTACAGATGTACTCCTGTCGCGGCAGACTTACCCGCGCAGCTCGACATCCGTTGTTATCGCCTTCACGACCACTGGGCCAAGTATCCGGACGCCTCGCTGGTCGTCTTTGAATGCGCGATTGATGCGACCGATTGCCGCTTCACGGGCTTGCCGATAAACCTGATCGATCAGGCAGTCTGGCCCCCAGCTGCCCAGGTTGGTCAGCTCGATCGTGATCGTTACCGTCGCGCCTGTGGTGGTTCTGACTATTGGCCGCTTGGTCATGGCAGTTCGTCTCCGACGATCATTTTGCAGGGGCCTTGCCGGACTGTTGCAATTTCAGCTATCAGCTCCTCAATCCGCTGGTTGCGCCGCGCGATTGCGGATTGAAGGTCGTCAATGGTCTGGTCCGCCGTGGTCAGACTCAACTGCAGACCATCACGTTCGGCGACAACCCGCTCGAAGGTCTCGCCCAGCACGTACTCCACTGGCCTGTGGCCGCATTCGCAATCAGGCCAAGGGTTGTCCTCTGCCCACGTCCTGCCTTCGCTGGTGTCAGCCTCGCAGGCTGGACCGAGGTAAATCACTTTTGGCTCGCTCACCTTGAGAAACCTCTTCAATTGTCCGTACCCGTGTAGGTGCGCCAAGGGACCTTGACGCCGTTGACCAGAAAGCCCCAGTCACCGCGCCACTTGCTGGTGATGAACAGGGTAATGACGCCGCCGGGGGATACCTGGTCGATGCGGTGGTATTCGCCGTAGCTCAGTGAGGCGGTGTCGCCCGGTCGGCGGTTGATGTACTCGGTGGCTTGGGCGGATGCCGGAACGTTCAAGCCGGCCAGCGCCGAGTCTTCGGGGTCGAGTAGGCGCTGCTCCGTGTAACCGCCGCGCAGGATGATTGTGCGAGCCTTCCAGGGGTGGTCGTGTAAATCGCGATCATTGTCGGGCCGCTTGATGTGGTGGATGCGAACTGACCACGGGCACCACCAGAGCGCCGGCTTGTGCGTCTCCCGACTGTAGGGGTTGAACAGCCACCAGCGGCCCATGTACATCTCGGCGCCGTCGGCGGACATGATGTGCAGGTAAGGCGTTCGCTGGGCGCGGGCGATGAGCCAGGCGGAAATGGCCGGGCGGGCAAGCAGCTTGGCGACCATGCGCCAGAAGAGATTGATCATGCGGCCTCCTTCGGCGTGTAAGTCAGCGTGCCGTCGAGGATCGCTTCCTTGATGGCGTTGAACTCCCAGGCGTAGTACTGCGATTCGACGTTGACCCGCATCCCATCGCGGTAGTCGTGCTTCTTGCGTCTGATGAATGCTTCGGCGGCAGCGTGGGTGAAGTGGGCGTTGACGTATTCCCAGCGATCGTCCCAGCCGGTGACGGTGTGTTCCGGCAGGTCGCCGAGCACGTACCATTGATCCGACTCGTCGGCCTTCATGAACTGGCAATCAGACCAAGCCTGCATCTTTTTATTGAGCTGGCTTTTCTCGTAGCTGGACAGGCCATCCCAGTACTCTTTGACCGAGTAGGCTACCGACTCACCGCTGTCCCAATACACCAGGCGCTTGTCGGTGTAGTCCATGTCCAGCCCGGAAACGATGCGGCGAGCTTCAACAATGAAGATTGCGTCAGCGGTGCAATGATCGTGGACCCGCCTGCCTTTGCAGTCATAGCGCAGACGCTGGACGAAGTCGGCCCAAGTCGCCGCATCGAGGTAATGACCGGTCGCCAAGCTCGGTGCTGGCTCGGCCGGTTTGTTTTCTGTGGGCATTGGGATACCTGCGAGATATATTTGCGTCACATTGACGTTGAGTTTGGAGTAGGGAAGTGCCTGGAAATCTGTTTCATTACACAGATGCAACAGCCGTAAAATCAATTCTAGAAAAGTGCGAGTTATGGCTGAGTGATATTAGGTTTTTGAATGACACCCAGGAAATGAATGACGGCGTAAGGTATATAATCGAGGAGCTTGATGCTGATCTGTCAAGCGATAAGCTGAACTTTGGTTACGTAATGTATGCAAGAGATTTTCTGAAGGAAGCGTTTGAAGATCATATTTCATTGTATATCGATGATGAGCCAACGTTTGTTTGCTCATTTAGCGAGTCTGGTGATCAGCTTAGTCAATGGCGTGCATACGGAAACTATGCAATTGAGTTCGATAAAGATGTGATTTTTTCTGAGCTCGACTTATTTCATTGCCTGTATGAAGAGCCTGAAAAGAGAAAATACGCTGCCGACATGGTGCACCAAGCTATCGAAGGCCTTGTAGCTGACCTGGTAGCGAATGACGGCGCGTTTAGTCCGAGACACGTTGATTATTTATCTTTGTTGGTGCGTACAGCATCAATATTTAAAGATCGTAGCTTTTATGAGGAGCGGGAAGTTCGCTGCGCAATTGACATAAATTTGCCGAGTGATGATCTTAAGTTTCGATCGAGAGGTGGACTATTGATTCCGTATGTCACTCTAGGGTTTCCACTCGATGCGATCAAGGCCATTCATATTGGACCAATGCGTGATCAGGAACTCGCATATACCTCCATGAAAGCTTTGGTCGCAATGGTGACGCACAAGTATCTTTCTGATGGGAATGTCTACGAGCGCGATATTGAGGTCATAATGTCCAAAGTTCCTTACCGCGCCCCAAGCTGATTTTCTGTGCAGCATCGACTTGGAAAACATTGAATTTGTTGCGATTCAATCCCCGCAAAAGCAGGCGATAGCGTCGTCGTGATCGGCGAACATATCGAATTGGGTGTCGGAGTAGTCGAGCATCTGCTGGTAGCTGGGCCGGTCGAATCTGAAAAGGGCGCCATTACCGGTGATGCCGCTGCTGGAAACAGCGGTTCTCTCCATGCGGGCCCACCAGTCAGCCTTTCGTACGGTTTCTCCACGGTCACTGGCAATGATTGAGTAAACCTGATTCGCACCTTTGAGGAAGCACAGGTCGCAGTTGCCTTCCAGCGTGCGGCCGTTGATGGTCGGCAGCATCAGATCGAAAGGCTGGGCGTCCCAGAAGTCCGTCACGTCCTGCACACCGACGCCGGCATCAGCCAGCGGCATCACCATCGTTGCCCACTTGCTTTCACTGGTGCTCTTCCGGTTTCGAATTTTCGCGACCCTACGCGGCTCATCGGCGCGGATGCCGGTCATCATGTCTACTGGGTTGTCTTCAGTCGACAGGCCCAAGCTGCGCAGGTACTTGTGGATGATCCGAATCTTCAGGTCGATGGTGCAGAACCTTGTCACCGGGTTGGGCAAGTACTTCCGTTTACGGATCAGCGCCTCGAATGGTTCGCCCTGGCGACTGGCGCTGCCGAAATCGACCACCTCAAACCCTGCCTCGTTGTCTCGAAACTCAAGCCAGATAATCGGTACCGACCAGCGTTCGGCGCATTCCCGTACAAATTCCAACGTGGCCGGATGTTCCTTGCCAGTGTTAGCGAAGGTGACGACCAGATCGCTCAAGTCATCGTTGTTGTCCAGCACCTGGCGCAACATGTAAGCGCTGGTGCGACCGCCGGAAAAGCTGACGACCGTCGTCCCGGACAATTTGTAGGGAGACATAGGGGATCCTCGCCGGCTGGCGTGATTCGTTGAAGTGGGGTATTTGTGTTCAGCCCGGCATGGAGCCGGATTAAGGAGGCGGAAATTGAACGATGCTACTGAAATAGATGGGGCAGCTGCCATCGCTTTATCGGTAATAACAGTTGTCTGGAGCTGGATAGAGCAACTGATCTCGTCAATTTGGACCGGACTGGGTTGGCCTCACGCTGTTCTGATTATTTTCTTGATCTCAATTAGTTGTTATCGGCAAGAAATGAAAGCGCTGATTGAGAGAGTTTTGGAATTCGGTCCATCTGGGGTAAAACTTCAACCGCCGGTGTTTCAGCCCGCCTCGCTAGAACGAGCGGCCCCATCAAATGCTGCCGAGTCGCTAAGTGCGAGCGCGGGAGAACTACTACCACCGCCGCCAAATAAAGGAATCCCAATGCCTTCGGTCATTGTGTTTCCCGAGCAGATGAAGTTTTGGAGGGAGGGTATATTGAGCGAGGTCGCGGATATGAGCGACGCAGAAGCAAAAAGTTATTTAATTCCCATGCTGGCTTTGTCTCGCTCAATGTGGACTTTCGAATTTTGTTACTCCAATATTTTCGGTGGCCAGATTAGGCTTCTTCATATACTTAATCAAAGAATTGGAAAGAGTGTTTCAGTACAGGAGATCAACACCTTTTGGGCTGCTCACCAAGAACAGACGAAACCGGTTTTAGATCTTTGGACTGCGGATCAGTACTTAAGTTATCTTATTCAGAATGGCTTAATAGAGAAGCAAGATGAACTGATTACACTTACCCGCAAGGGGGCTGAGTTCATACTTTGGCTGACTCATTTTGGTCGTCCGCTTGATAGGCCTTGGTAGTTTTGAAGTCCAACTATCCCGCCAGACGAGTCCTGGCGAACTTTTCAAGCTGTCGCGACTGCTTTTCAGTAATGACAATTACAGGTCGCGACATGTTAGCGAAGCGGACGGACTCTTCCATCGGCGCGGCGGCAAGGTTGATCAGGAGCGTCGACACCGTCTCCTGCCACTCCTCGAAGTCGTGGCGCTCACCCAGAACCTCAAGTGCATCAGCCAACGCTTTCGACACAATCAGTGTGCGCTTCTCGGCGCCAATCCGATCCAGCAGAGCTTTCTCCTTGGCGCGCTTGTCCTTCTGCAATTCCGCGTTGCTCTTGGCCATGGCCTGCCTCTTCAATTCCGTGGGCCGGTAGATCCAGCCATGTCTGTCGTCGGCGCTGGCGCACCTGGTTGCTGATGCGCCTCATGTGTCAGAGAATTTGAAGTCGTTTTCCTGAGCGATCAGCTTCACTCGACTGATGCGCATATCCAGCGCGGTCGCAGCCATCGAGGCGGTTTTTCCTGCATCGGCCAGCGCCCTCACTTTCGGAGCGTCCTTGTCGCGGGCCGCACGCAGCTTCTTGCTGTGTGGCGTGGCGCCGAAAAGCGGGACCTCGGCACTGACGCCGCTGGGGATCTGCTGGGCGACCTTGCCGGCGCTGAAGAACTGTTCCATTTTCCGGTTCAGATCCGAGATGACCGAGTCGCGAGGGTTGGGCATTGGTACGCCGATCACTGAACACCTCCAGGCAGGCGGTCGGCCTGTGCTTCGAACTGTTTGGCCATATCCACCGCCGCGGCATGCGTCCAACGGAACGCCTTCGTTTTGCCGGTGACCAGATCGACGATGTGGTACGCCTTGCCTACTGTCCGCACTTGGAAGCGCACAGGCTTCTCGAGTTTCGGTAAGTTGGCGAGGCGGGCGAACTCTCCACGCGCGGCGGCGGAGCGGATGAGCATCACGCCGAGGACGTCCCGGCGCTGTTGGATCATTGGATGCATGGTGCATTCCTCGGTGTGGGGTTGCGTGTATTCGTCAGCACTCGGCGCCGCCTGCTGGTTGCCGTTGGGCGCAGGGGAGAGTGCTGACGGATAAAGGCAGGCGTAAAAAAGCCCGATCGAAACCGGGCTTTTGTTTGCGTCACGAAGACCTCCCTACGTGACAGCCTCCCAGGCCCGCTACTGGCGACGGCCTGGGTTTGAATCATCAGCGGTGACCTGTTACTTGGGGTGGCCTACCGAATGCTCAGTCGGTGCGCGGTGACACCGTCGACCCAGATGCCGCTGCCTGTATGAGTGTTGGGCGCAGCCTTCAGGCTTACTGCGCCACGCAGGTAGATCGGTCGTCTATTTCATGATGGTCATCCTCTGATGTGCGCCGTTGGCATCGTGGCGGGCGCTCGCCGTTCTCTGGTTTGTTGCATGCAGGTGGCCGGTATAAGCCGGGGATTCGTCCGCATCCCAAAGCCCACTCATCGAATGGGCAGAGGTGATGCTTTCCTTCCTATTGCCGCCGGAGGGGCGGGGCGCATTGCATGCCGGGTCATTCACACGGTTCTGGCGTTTCACCATCGAGCAGCCGTCCAGGTTGTTCCTGTCGTAGGCAGGCTTTCGGGCCTGTCTGCTCGCCGGTCGCCGGTAGAGGCAATGCGGTCTGTTGTTTGTTGCGCTGGCTGTTAAAGAGCGGTGGTGCTGCGCAGTGGTTGTTTGTCGCTGCGATGGATGTAATTTAGAAAACTAAACAAAACACGTCAACAATTATTTTAGATAACTTAACAAAAAGATCGGCGGATATCCGGAGAGAAATCTCTTAGTCAAGACTTACGGTTTAGAAAACTACGCGTTATGCTGCGTAAACCCTGTATGGATATACAGCACTAAAGGAGGGCGACGCATGGCAAAGAAACAGGCAAAACCAGCGGTACGGCAGGAGATGAGCGGCATTGAACGGTTAGGCCTGAGGGTTTCATCAATGATCAATCATCCGTTCGCGCAAGATCTACGCTGCGTGACAATTCACAGGCTGGACACGGATGGGGATAGGGAGTGGGAAGAGGTGATGGGGCTGCTGTCCGAGACGGACGGTATTGAGATGACGTTCAACGACGACGAGTCCGTGACACTCAAGTGGGAGGCGTCATCGGAGAACGATCATCAAGCTGAAGTGCAGGATGAATTTATGGCAGTAGAGGAGATCGCTCCATTCTGACGGGTATAAAAAAGCCCGGAGCATGTCCGGGCTTTGCTGCCATCGACAGATGCTTACGCTTTACGACCATTCCAAATAAACAGGACTTTGGCGTGGATAGTCACGTCGTCGATTCTGGCAGTTTGATTTTCGTAATGCTTATTGTCCGAGATCAGGCGGTAATTATCTTCGTCGAGCCGCATGACCCGCTTTATATAGAGCTCCTGGTGCCATGTCATCACGTAAATGCCTTCGCCAACGAACTCCTTCACTCCCCTATCCACAATCACCAGATCTTTGTCGTTGATCGTGCCTTCCATTGACTGGCCCCAGCCAGTGATCATGGCGAGGGCGCTGGCGGCGGTGTAGGTGACACCTTTCTCGCGCAATATTTCTTCGCGCACCACGAGGTTTCGGACAGCTTCATTGTACTCCGGAGGTACTTGGCCGTGACCCATCGCCGCGCGGATGTCGTACTGCGGAATAAGAATCTCATCGTTGGTCGGTCGCAGTGCCGCGTAATTTCCCGGCAAGTATTGCTGACCATTGACAGCAGGGCTGTCGGCCTCGGCGGCTGCCGCAAGCACCATTTCGCGCGCCTTCTCTGACAGGTTCTTTCCAGCCTTTGTCGCAAGCATGTGCGCTACCAGTTCGGCACTGGTCGACCCAGCTTTTGGGCCATCCAATGATGCGACATCACCAGGCGAGCCTGTTCCTTCAGACAACCAGTCCGGCGAGCATTCGAGCGCCTTCGCCAGCGCAAGAAGGTTTTTCCCTTTTGCTCCATTGGTACCGGACACCCAAAAGCTGACCGTCGCCTTGGATACGCCTGTCAGTTTGCTGATGTCTGTAGCGCTGAGGTTCAGCTTCCTCATGCGCGCAGTGACGCGATCTTTGAATTCCATATTTAGGATTCTAAACATTTCATTGTTTAGATAACTTGCCTTGTATTGTTAAGAACTCTAAACTCGGCGAAGACAATGGAGACATACCCCATGACCTACGACGAAGCCCTGAAACATTTCCGCACCGGTCGCGCTATCGGGGACGCCCTTCGCGTGACTGGTAGTCGGGTATCGCAGTGCCGTACCGCTGGCGGGTTTTCCTACCCAATGCAATGCGTTCTGGAGAAAGAGTCAGGCGGTGCACTGGTCGCTCGGCGTGAAGACGACCCGGCTCAAGCGCTCGACAACTCCGCTGCGTAACTCGCTGAACAAATGATTGCTGACCACCTTCAGCGACGCCACGTAAACAACTTTGAGGTTTTACGGATGCACGATTTTCTGAAGGCCTGCGACAGCGTGGTTGACGAGGCGAACACCAAGAATTTGGCGACGCTGATGAATATGCCCCCGGTGAGTCTGCTTCAGCGTGCCAATGCGAATTACGACGGCGCCTGGTTCAACGTCAAGCACCTGTACGCATTGATGCTGCACACGAAAGACATGCGTCCATTGGCTGCACTGGCAGGTGAGTTCGGCTATTCGATCACGCAGAAGGCCCAGCCGATCCCGCTCGACATTCACGAAGCGCTCGGTCGCGCCACTCTGGAGTTCGCCGAGGTCACCGTCGAGACGCACACGGCGATGGCTGATGGTCGTGTTGACCAGGTGGAGCGCGCCCGAATCTTGAAAGAGATCAGCCACGCCGAAGAGGCGCTGGCGCAATTAAAAGCATCAGTGAAGGTGGCCTGACATGGGAACGGAAGTCGAGCAGCGCGTCGGACATATTTCAATATCGCTAGAAGTTCAACACGTGCTCGATCAGGTCGAGATGACTGCTGCTCAGTTACCGCCGGAGTCTATCGGCGAGTTCCTTGACCAGGTCCTCAGCCTTCTTTCTTCCAGCAGCACGAAGCTCGTCGATTGTGAAAACAGCGCCACAGTCGCCACAGGCGGCGGTTTCATCTTTCGCCTCGAGGTTGTGGGGCTTGGAGAAGTTTGTGCCGCCGCACTTGCCGCACGCAAATTGGATAGTTGCCAAAGGAATCACTGACATCGGAGCCGCCTGTTTCTGGATTGGGTTAGAGCTTCCCAGAGTAGCAGGCGGTTCCGACCTTTATAGCGATGCCAAATCGCAGACACAAAAAAGCCGGTGGCTAGACCGGCTTCTTCAAAACGCAAAACACTTGAGGGGCCATTATGAACACGATCGTCGCTCCAAGCAATACGGTCACCATGTCGAGCCGAGAGATCGCCGATCTCACCGGCAAGCACCATCACCACGTAGTCCGCGACATCAAGCGCAACCTTTCCGAGCTGAATATCGATGCATCCACTTTTGGATGCATCTACCGGGACGAGCGCAACCGCGCACAAACCGAGTATTTCCTTGGTCACGACCTGGTCATGACCTTGCTCACCGGCTACAGCACGCCACTTCGCCACCGTGTCGTGACACGTTTGGGTGAACTAGAAAACGTGTCGCGACACGGTGTCGCGGTTCCGCAAACTCTCCCTGAAGCCCTCAGGCTCGCAGCCGATCAGGCAGAGCACAACCTTCAGCTTCAGGCCGTCATCCAGAAGCAGGCGCCGAAAGTCGAGGCGCTGAATCGCCTAGCCAACACCCAGGGCTCCGTGTGCATTACCAGCGCTGCCAAACAGCTTGGGGTGGCGCCTCTACGGTTGTTCAAGTGGCTGAGCGACAACCGCTGGATTTATCGCCGGACCAGTCACTCTAGTTGGTCTGCATTCCAGCCTCGGCTATCCAGCGGACTACTCGAGCACAAGCTCGTGAAAGTCGGAACCGATCGTGAAGAGCTCAAGGTCGTCGAGCAGGTCATGGTTACTCGCCGCGGTATCACCACCCTGGCCGAACAACTTCAAGGAAACTCGTTTTGAGCGTTCAAGCAATGTCCTGGGCGCTCTCTCTGCCCATCCAATCCCTCAAAGACTCCAGCGCGCGTCATGTCTTGCTGTGCTTGGCCAACTACGCAGGTTCAAACGGTGCTGGCGCCTTTCCGTCGGCTTCGACCCTGGCTCAAGACACCGGCCTGTCTGAGCGCACCGTGCGTTACAAACTGGATGACCTGGAGAAGTCCGGACTAATCCAGAAGGGCAATCAGGCGATCGCCGCTGTGCACATCGACCGCCATGACCGCCGCCCGGTTGTTTACGACCTTCAACTATTGCGGGGTGCAAATCCTGCACCCCGCACAAAACGGGGTGCAGATGACGCAACGGGGTGCAACTCACAACAGAACGGGGTGCAGCCTGGAACAGAACGGGGTGCAGCGGCTGCACCCAATACATCAATTAACCATCAAGGAACCGAACAGCAGCAGCGGCAGCCGATTGTCGATGTGATTGCTGAACAGGATCAGGCGGCTATCGAGGCACTGGATGATCGCCAACGCTTCGCCATGTTCGCCGCTTGGACTCCGAACGAGAAGGCACTGGCCGACCAGCTTGCAATCGCCAGACTTCCCGCCGAAGTCATCACTGACCAGTTGCTCGAAACGTTCATGGGTTTCTACGTTGCCCGCCCGGCGTCAGTCCAGAGCGCTGCTGGTTGGTGCTTCGAACTGGTCAAGTGGGCAAAGCGAGACAAGACCAGAACCGCCGGTGCTGCAGCGCAGACGGATGAGTTCGACGACACCGACACCGAATGGATGAATGGGGGTGCCAAATGAAGACGGTTTCCACGGTTGCGGCCCAGGCCATGACCAAGGCTCACCACGGCGAATTCATTGACGCAAACACCGACGTTTCGGTTCAGGCAAAGCAGGATCAGGCCCACGAAACCGGCAAGGTGATAAACCAGCTGTTCCGCCAGCTGCGCTCTATCCGCACCGCATGGCGCCAGGCTTGGCCAGATGCGAAGGCCTACAAGGAATCGAAAGCCACCTGGCTGCAAGCGTTCATCGAAAACGGTATCTGCACCCAGGAGCAGATCGATGTCGGCCTGATGCGTTGCCGCGCCGAGCCGTCCGACTTTATCCCGAGCGTCGGCAAGTTCATTCAAGGCTGCGTGCCGACGCCGGAAATGCTCAGCCCGCCGTTGCCGAGCGTGGAGACCGCTTACAAACAGGCCCTGCGCAACTGTCATCCGACGATGCATGGCATCGCGAAGTGGTTTCACCCGGCCGTTTACCACGCGACCGCCGCCGCCGGGTTTAACAGTCTGCCACTGCTCAGCAGGGAGTTGGGCCTGATCAGCTTCGAGAAGCGGTATCTGGAGCAGGTCCGCAAGGTCTGGATGGGCGAGCAGCTCGGTCCGGTGCCGGTAGCAGAGTTGGCCGAGCCGGCACCCGAGCGCACTCCAGAGGTGGGGAACCAGGCGTTGGCTCAACTCCGTGCTCTGCGCTCGCGAGGTGCTGCCCGTGCCTGATCGTCGACTGGCAACCCCGGAGATCGATACCTACCGTTTTGCGGTGTTCTGCTGCTCGTTCAAGGTCGAGCTTGGCTCAACGCCTGACCATGCACTGGCACTATTCGTGGATCCGGCCATGGCCAAACGCTACGGGGCGTGGATGTGGCCTGGCACTTACGAGGTCGTCGACGTCATCACCGGAGAGCGGGTATGCGCGTGACCTCGAAAAAACTACGTGCCTCGGCCAATGGACAGGACTGCACCGTCCGCCTGCCAGGCACTTGCAACTACAACCCGGACACGACGGTGCTCGCGCACCTGCCTTGCGGGCAGAAGGGTGTTGGCATGAAAGGCTTCGACACCGTCGCGGTGTACGCGTGCAGTGCCTGCCATGACGTGATCGACGGCCGAGGTGCCGGCGAGGTCGATTGGCAGGACATGCCACGCGCCATCGCCGAAACACATGAGGCCCTGATCCGGGCCGGAATACTGACCGTAAAGGGGGCTGCATGATCGACCCAATGACTTTGCTCGTCCTGATAATCCTCGCCAGTTGGGCGCTCTACGAAGTATGTCGTCGCCTCAACGACCGGTACCAAAAAGCGCGGGGTGAGCGCAAATGAATCCCGTTGAAACAGGCCGCATGATCGACCTGACACTACCGTGGCCACCGAAGGAGTTGAGCCCGAACGCCCGTGTGCACTGGAAGCAGAGGCACAAGCACGCCCAGGCCTATCGGAAGGCCTGCGCGTGGATTGCCCTGTCATCAAGAGGGCCGCTACTCACCGGAAAGAAGTACTTCTGGGTGACGTTCTGCCCTCCGAATAGGCGTTCCTATGACGACGACAACCTGCTGGCGCGCTTCAAGGCTGGACGGGACGGCGTAGCGGATGGCCTGGGTATCGATGACAAAAACTTCGTGACCACCATCAACATTGGCACACCAGTTACCGGTGGCGAAGTGCGCGTGCACATCCGCGATTACCCCATCGTTGAGTCCGTCGCGGTGGCCGAATGAGTACTGCCGCCGTGAAGATCACTCAAGCCGAAGTCAAACGGCAGGCCGCCGGCACTGTGCAGGACCTGCGCGATATTGAGAACAAGGGCCTGTACCTGCGATTCAACAAGGCGCGCACCGGTGGTTCGTGGTTCCTGGTGCTCAAGGGGAAATGGAACCCTATCGGTAAATACCCTGAGCTCTTTCACACGCAGGTGGTGTCGGCGTTGCCGTCGATCCGCTTGCGCCTGGCGGYCGGTGAAGGTGCGAGTCTGTCGAAATGGGACACCGTCGGCGAGCTGCTGGACTGGTACGCCGATCGCATGTCGCGTGACCGCAACCTGTCGGCCAAGCGCAAGAAGACCGGCGCCTCGATGATCAAATGCCACCTGGTGCCGCGCCTTGGCGACCTGCCGCTGATCAGTCTCGACAAGGCCGCACTGGACAACATGCTCATGTGGCCGCTGCAAGAAAGCATCTCCATCGACTATGTCAGGTCGGTATTCCAGCTGCTCGCCCTGGCTTTCCGGCAGGCCTTCAAGTTGGGCCTGATCACGGCCAACCCAATGGCGGCGATCAAGTTCAACGACTTCTCCAAGGCGAAGGTCGGGATCAAGCCGGCTCGTTTGCGCGGCGTTCAACTGGAAGGCCTGCTGGCGCAATTGGCTGAGGTAATGCCAGCTGCCCCGCTGGATTCGATGCTGGCCCTGATGATGTTGTGCCACGGCACGCGGATCGGCGAAACCCGCATGGCGCGATGGGCGCACATCAGCCTGGCCGAGCGCGAGTGGTTTATACCTGCCGAGAACACCAAGACCGGCGTTGAGCATCACTTGCCCCTGACCGAGCAGGTCTGTGCACTGCTGATCCAGTACCGCGACGGTCAGTACGCCCGAGGCTATGACGGCCAGTTCCTGTTCCCCGCGCGCAATGGCAAGGCGCTCGGTGAAGCCCAAGGCTGCGCCGTGTTTCGTCGGTTGGGGCAGGGCGAGTGGACCAGCCACGACCTGCGCAAGGTGGCTCGCACCGGTTGGGCAGACCTCGGCGTCGATCACCTGATCGGTGAGCTGCTGATCAATCACGCGATGGGCCACAACGTGAAGGTGTACATCCAGTCCGACGTCATGGCTCGCAAGCGTGACGCGTTGGAGCAGTGGCACGCGCATCTAGATCAGAAAGGGTTTGCAGTCATTCACGGATTGACCGGCTTTAGATTTGAAGATTCTGGTACTCCGCTGCAAGCCACGGAACACAAGGGCTGCAATGCCATTCAAGAATCAACCATAGGCGAGGTTTAAAAATGGATAAAAGGACTCACGGACCCGCCTTTGTGCGTTGTCTGATCCCGATGATCGAGTGCCCATCCTGCAATGGTGCCGGCCTGATCCAAGGCGTGTTTCATCAGCTTGAATGCATCGGCTGTCACTCCTCGGGCTTTGTTCATGCCGAGACGCTTGAGCCGTTGTTGATGCAGGACCTTGTGGTTCAGCTCGGCATAAAGGTTCGCAACCAGACCGCGCTACTGAAGTCGCTCGACTGCTCGACGATCAGCGCTGAAGCCAGGCACTACCAGCAAGACAACACTCGCGGCGCCGGCCGCTCGTCTTTCAAGGGGGATTGATTCATGGCGAGAACAAAATGCTTCACCGAGCGCACTGCTGAAGATCTGCTGGAGCATTGGGGCCGCTGGGTTGTGCTGGGCTCTGGCGTGTCCTGCTGCGCGTCCCGTGAGAACACCCTGCACACACCGATGATCACCGACGACGATGCGCTGATGATCGATGGATTGATGGGGCGTCTGCTCAAACGCTACCCGGAATGCGGCAACGTGTTGATGAAGTACTACACCGCCCGGGACAAGGCGCTGGTGGACGTCGGCAAGAAGTTGGGCTTCGGTGAAGAGAAGACCCGGCAACTCTGGAAGGCCGGCATTGCGTGGATCGATGGTGCTTTAGATTTTCGTCGCGAGGCTGCTTGACAGGGCCGGGGACGAACTATAGATTTCAGTTACTTTGCGGTTTTTCCGCGAGCAAAGCCCGACCCTAGAGTTGGGCTTTTTGCTTTCTACAGTTCACAAAGCCTCGGCATTCGCCGGGGCTTTTTTCGTTTTCGGCTCCACCACACCCATTGCTCCGAGCTGGGAGTGCTGCTGGAGCTGGATCTATTCACTTCCCGAAAGGGAGGACGCCGAGATGCCAAACATGCCCGACAAACCAGACACCTGGCTCATCGTCATGGCCTGGCTCAGCCAGCATGCCCCGATGTTCTATGCGGCTGCTCTGTCTTGCTGGATCGCTTTCCTCCGCGTCATCTACGGCGGTGGCGGTCGGCGACAAGCCCTACTGGAATCTTGCCTATGTGGCGCCATTACGGCCGGGGCGTTCCCGCTGCTCGAATACTTCAACCTTCCATCGAGCCTTGCAGCAGCCGTCGGCGCTGTTATCGGAACTCTGGGCGTGAAGAAGGTTGCCGACTTGGCCGACCGCTTTACTGACCTCAAATTGCCCAAGCGGCAGGAGTGACCATGCAACTGATCGACAACTGGAAACAAGCGCTGAGCATGACCAGCGTTCAGGCGGGTGGCGCTATTGCTGTGCTGGGCATCGCCGAGCAACTGATGCCGCAACTTCAGGCCGTGCTGCCACCGATTGCGTATGGCGTGCTGGGCGTGCTGGTGATGGTTGCTCGCGTGATTCTTCAGCCGAAGTTGATTAAGTGATATGAGCTGCAGCGGATGTGCCGCTCGCCGAGCGCGGGCAATCAAGTGGACGCAGGAGGCAATCGAGAGGGCCAAGAGCCTTATCAGACCAGCCCCATCGAACCAACCTGAGGGCAAGACCGATGGCAGCAAGACCCTGTAGATCCACGCGCTGCCCAAACCTGGTCAAGTCGAAGGCCGAGCAAGGCTTCTGCGATGACCATGCATCACAGCGCGGAGCCTGGGTCAGAGAGAGAAGGGCGGGCAGCACGACCTCGCGTGGGTACGGTGCAGCATGGCAACGCCTTCGTGCCTCGATACTCAAGCGTGACCACTACATATGCCAGTGCTCCGTCTGCTCTGGCCTCGGTCGAGTGCGTGAGGCCACCGAGGTCGACCACATCATTGGCAAGGCGAACGGCGGCACTGACGACCCGGGCAATCTTCAGGCCATCAACCACGACTGCCACAAGGAAAAGACCGCTCGCGAGTCGAATCATCGCGAATGATTCTCATATCAGGCCCGAAAGGACCGAAATTCATGCGAAATGCACGAAAAATGGCAAAATCTATCGATTTGACCCCGTCGATAGGGGGGAGGGTCATAAGTCTGGGCCTTTTGGCTCGCTGACCGCGCTGAGGTCTCGTTCACACGACCGCGAAAAATGAAATTCAGGAGTCTCGCCGATGCCGGGGGTAAAGGGGCGGTCCGGCCGTCGCCCCAAACCCACGGCCAGCAAGGAGTTGGCCGGTAATCCCGGCAAACGAAAACTCAACAAGAACGAGCCCGACTTTGCGCTCGTTACCAAAATTGAACCCCCAGAGTGGCTATGCCCTAACTCGCAAGAGATGTGGTCAAGGGTTGTTCCTTCGCTGCTGGCTGAGAAGGTTTTGTGTGTCACCGATCTGCATAACGTCGAGGCATTTTGTACGGCCTATGCAAACTGGCGGGCTGCTCAGAAATCGGTCACTGAGTTCGGGATTGTTGTTCAGTCGGCGATGGGCTCGCCCATCAAAAACCCGGCCTTGACCGCTGCAAAGGAGGCCATGGCTCAAATGGTCACGTTCGGCTCGCTGCTCGGCCTCGACCCATCGAGCCGATCGCGCCTCACTGGCGGGAAAAAACCGGCCGGCACCAACGAATTTTCAACACTCCTAAACGGATAAACATGGCCTACAAGCACCCCAACGTCGAAGCGGCGAACCGCTGGGCGCGGGATGTTGTGCGAGGTCGCAAACCAGCGTGCCGATTGGTGCAACTTGCCTGTCAGCGTCACCTAGACG
Source organism: Pseudomonas sp. P1_F1_2 (assembly GCF_056405815.1). Classification (NCBI taxonomy): domain Bacteria; kingdom Pseudomonadati; phylum Pseudomonadota; class Gammaproteobacteria; order Pseudomonadales; family Pseudomonadaceae; genus Pseudomonas; species Pseudomonas sp. P1_F1_2. The sequence goes on from NZ_JBFUBK010000028.1 coordinate 24,077, forward strand.
ACCTGGTCAAAAGCAAGTCGGCCGGGTTCCCCTACAAGTTCGATCCGAAGAAGGCAGAGAAAAAACTCGCGCTTGCGCAGATGATGCCGCACGTAAAAGGGGAGTGGGCATTCAAGCGTCAGCTCATCACCCTGGAGCCTTGGCAGAAGTTTGGCCTGGCCGCGACGTTCGGCTGGGTGAAAAAGAAATCGGGCCTACGCCGGTTCCGTGAGAGCTACTGGGAAGTGCCGCGCAAGAACGGCAAAAGCGTGATCGCTGCGGCCGTCGGCATCGGCATGTTCGTCGCTGACAACGAATTCGGCGCCGAGATCTACAGCGGCGCGACCACGGAGAAACAGGCTTGGGAGGTATTCCGCCCGGCCCGCCTGATGGTGAAGCGCTCGCCGATGTTGATCGAGGCCGCCGGCATCGAGGTTAACGCCTCGAACATGAGCCGGCCGGAGGATGGTGCTCGCTTTGAAGTCGTCATCGGCAACCCGGGTGACGGCGCTTCGCCGAGCTGCGCGATCGTCGACGAATATCACGAACACGAAAGCGCCGCCCTCTACGAAACCATGCTCACGGGGATGGGCGCACGTCGGCAGCCGCTGATGTTCATCATCACCACCGCCGGCAGCAACATCGAAGGCCCGTGCTACGACATGCGCGGGCGGGTGGTGGAAATGCTCGAGGGCACCGTCCCTGATGAAGAGCTATTCGGCTGGGTCTGGACGATCGACGAGGGCGACGACTGGACCGACCCCAAGGTCATGGCCAAGGCCAACCCGAACATGGGCGTTTCCGTCTACGAAGACTACTTGATCAGCCAGCAGCAGAAGGCAATCAAGAACGCGAGCTTCCAGAACACCTTCAAGACAAAGCATTTGAACGTCTGGGTGTCGGCCCGCGAGGTGTATTTCAACATGGAAGCCTGGCGAGACTGCGCTGATCCCGGGCTGGCGATGGAAGATTTCGAGGGCAGCGAATGCCTGATGTGCCTCGACTTGGCGTCGAAGACCGACATCTGTGCCCGCATCAATTTGTTTTACCGCGTGATCGATGGCGTCCTGCACTACTACAGCGTCGCGCCGCGCTTCTACCTACCGGATCAGACGATCCAGTACGGCAGCGAAAAGTCGGTCGTGGAGCGCTATCAGAAGTGGGTGAACATGGGGCTTTTGACGTCGCACGACGGCGCCGAGGTGAGCTTCAACCAGGTGCGTGATGATCTGCTGGCAGATGCCAAAAACGTATCCCTCACTGAAATACCGCACGACGAATGGGGCGCTTTTCAGATCGCCCAGGACTTCGAGGCGGAGGGATACACGCCGGTGAAGATTCCGAAGACCACCAAGACGTTTTCCCCGGCAATGAAAGAGGTGAATGGCGCGATCCTTAACGGTCGTTTTCACCATGACGGCAACCCAATCCTGACTTGGATGATGGGCAATGTCACCGCCAAACCAGATGCCAACGAGAACGTGTTCCCCAGAAAAGAAAAGGCCGCCAAGAAGATCGACGGTGCTGTGGCTCTCCTGATGGGGGCCAACCGGGCCATGCTGCTTGCGGGTACGCAAGGTAGCTCTATCGGCGACTTCTTCTCAAATCCAATCATCATTGGCTGAAGACATGAATCAAAAAATGAAACAGCCAGGCCGACTGAAGAGTGCGGTGATCAGGGCGCTGGGCGGCACTCCTATTTCTCTTCGCGATAGTACGTTCTGGTCGGCTTTCTATGGCACAGACTCAGCATCCGGCAAAACTGTAAGTCAGCAAACCGCTCTGCAGCTTTCCACAGTCTGGGCTTGCGTACGGCTTATTTCCGAGACGATCGCGACCCTGCCCATTGCTCTTTACGAAAAAAAGGGTGGGGATTCGGTAATCGCTGAACAACATCCCGTCCATCGCGTCATCAGCGGTATCCCGAACGCCGATCAGACCCCGGTGGAGTTCTGGGAATGTGTGCTGGCGAGCCTGCTCATGAATGGCAATGCTTTTATCGAGCCGCATATGAGTGGCGGCTCAATCATCAGCCTCGAGTTTCTCCTGCCGCAGAACATGTCGCCGCCTAAACGGTTGTCCGACGGCAGCATCGAATACCGTTATGTCGGGTTGGACGGCAAAACTCGCGTACTGAAAGACGAAAAAATCATGCACATCCGGGGCTTTGGCACCGATCCGTTGTGTGGTTTGAGTCCGCTTGCGCAAGGGCGCAACGTGTTTGGGGCGGCGATGGCAGCTGATGAGTCGGCAAGCAAAATGTTCGCCAATGGAATGAAGCTTGGTGGAGTTTTGACCACTGACCAAATTCTGCAGAAAGCGCAGCGAGAGGACATTCGGGCCGACATGATCGCCCAGTTCGCCGGCTCCGTTAATGCCGGGAAAACGATGGTCCTTGAAGCCGGTATGAAGTACCAACAAGTGTCCATGACCCCAGAAGATGCCCAAATGCTTCAGACCCGTGCGTTCAACGTAGAGGAGATCTGCCGTTGGTTCAGGGTTCCTCCATTTATGGTTGGGCATACGGAAAAAACAAGCAGCTGGGGGACTGGGATCGAGCAGCAAATGATTGGCTTTCTGACGTTCACGTTGCTGCCTTGGATCAAGCGCATCGAGCAGAGCATTAACCGCTGGCTGCTAAAAGCGAATGAGCGCCGTGTCTACTTCGCAAAATTCAACCCTGAAGGCTTGCTACGGGCTGATAGCGCGGCGCGGGCAGCCTTTTATTCGACCATGACTCAGAACGGGATCATGGACCGTGACGAATGTCGCGAGAAAGAAAATCTGCCTAAGCGGGGCGGCAACGCGGCAGAACTGACCGTGCAATCGAACATGTTGCCGATCGATAAACTCGGTGCCGACCTGGGCAGCTCGCAGAAGGCGCGCAATGCCCTGATCGATTTTCTCCGTGATGACAAACCAACAGGACCATCCGAATGAACCGAAAAGACAAGTCGGTAGCGGTGAAATACCGCTCGTTCGATTACGACGTAAAGGCTGTCAGCGATGACGGCCTTTTTTCTGGCTACGGTTCAGTGTTCGGCGTGATCGACAGTTACAACGAGGTAGTCGCACCAGGTGCATTCCTCGACTCTATTGCCGAGCTCAAGGCTAAAGGGCGAACCCTGCCTGTTCTCTGGCAGCACCGAACAGCGGAGCCCATCGGTTCCTGGTCGTTGGAAACTCTGAAGGAAGACGCCAAAGGACTGTTTGGTGATGGCGAACTGTGGATGGCTGATGCGCCGTACGCGCGTATCGCTTATCGCGGGATGAAATCCCGCTCCATCACCGGGCTCTCGATCGGCTACTACGTACGCGAATCCAGCTACGACGAGAAAACACGGATCCGGACCCTGACCAAGCTCGATCTGGTGGAAATTTCCATTGTGACCGTTCCGGCTAACGACGAAGCGCGTACCGACACGATCAAGTCGAAACTGGCCCACGGTGGCCTCCCAAGTCTTCCCGAATTTGAGTTGCTCCTGCGCGAGGCAGGCTTCTCGAAAACTCAGTCCGCGGTGATTGCCAATCGCGGCCTGCAGCATCTGCTCCGGAGTGAGTCCGTGGGCGACCAGGCTGAAACCCAAGTTGCCAAGGCACTGCATGCGCAGTTGAGCCAAGGCCTGTCTCTCCCATCGTTTTGAGGATTCACCATGCATAACGCAATGAGCAACGAGGCTCGCAGCGAGCACCGCCAATTTCAGCGTAAAGAACGTGCTGATGATCAGCTGGAACTGAAGGACGTAATGGATGCGCTGCAAAAGCGTGACCAGGACATCAAAACTTTCGCCGAGAAAGCCGGCGAAGAAATCAAAAGCCACGGCAAAATCCTCGACGACACCAAGACCATCCTCGATGGTCTGACCAAGTCGGGCCTGGACTTGCTGGATCGTCTCCAGGAGGTCGAGCAGAAATTGGCTCGCCGCGGCTCCGGCGGCGGCGAAGAGGTCAAGTCTATTGGTGAACAGTTCACCGACGGCGACGATTTCAAAGGCCTGGCCGAGAAGGGGCGTGGTGTCGCTCGGATGCGCCTGAAGGCGGTAACCAGCATCACCAGCGCAACCACCGGCACCGGCGGCGTTGGTGTGGCCATCGAACCAACTCGCGTACCGGGCATTATTCAAGGACCGGATCGCACTTTCACCATCCGTGATCTGATCATGCCGGGCCGCACCAACTCGAATGCAATCGAGTACGTCCGCGAATCTGGCTTCCAGAACATGGCGGCTCCGGTTGGCGAGACTTTGGCGAAGCCTCAGTCCGACCTGTCGTACGAACTGATCACCACCACCGTGAAGACCATCGCGCACTGGTTCCGAGCCTCCAAGCAGGTGCTGGCCGACGTACCGTTGCTGCAAAGCTACATCGACGGCCGTGCGATCTACGGTTTGAAATACGTCGAAGAAAACCAAATTTTGGCCGGCAATGGCACTGGCCAAAATCTGCTCGGTTTGATCCCGCAGGCCACAGCATTCAACGAAGCCCTGCGTAAAGACGGCGATACCAAAATTGACCTGCTGCGCCGAGCCATCTTGCAGGTGCGCATCGCCGAGTACCGTGCCAGCGCTATCGTTCTGAACCCGGTTGATTGGGCCGACATGGAGCTGGCCAAGGACAGCACCGGTAGCTACATCTGGGTCAACGTGCAGGAAGGTGGTCAGCCTCGCATGTGGCGTCTGCCGGTTGTGGACACGAACGCCATGCCGCAGGGCGAGTTCATGGTTGGCGCTTTCGATATGGCTGCCCAGGTCTTCGATCGTGAAGACGCGAACGTCGAGGTTTCGACCGAAGACGCCGACAACTTCACCAAAAACATGGTGACCATCCGTGCGGAAGAGCGCCTGGCGCTGGCGGTGTACCGTCCGCAGTCGTTCGTCCACGGCCCTTTCACTGACCCTACGCCATAAAGGCCGCGGGCAAACGCTGAAGGAGAGGCCCGGGCAACCGGGCTTTTTGATCTGATGACCGATATCAAACTGAAAACCATCAAGGGCTTCGAGTGGCGCGGTGCTTACACCCCGCCAAAATCGGAAATCGAGGCCTCAGAACTGGACGCCCGCGAGTTGCTGCGCAACGGACTTGTCGAGGATTACAACGTGAAATCTGCTGAGCCGCCAGAAAACAAAAAAGCTCCGGAACCGGATAACAAATCGGCGCCGAAACCCACCACCAAGAAAAAGGCTGAGTAGGCATGAGCGTGATCGACATTTCCGTTGGCATGGAGCATTTGCTGGCCGAGCCAGAAGATGAGGCCATGGTTCAGATAAAGCTCAATGCGGCTGAAAAGTCAGCTGTCGTGTATCTCCAACGCCAGTTCTTTGTCGATCAGGCTGCACTGAATGCCGCTCGCGCCACGGTGCCGGCGGCAATCACCCAGACCCGCAGCGATTTTGAGGCTGCAATAGCGGAAGCTAGCCTTATTGAAAACCCTTGTGATCGCGCAGAGGCTATTGATGTGGCTACTCACAATTTCAAGGAGGCGCGCGACGAGCTGAGTCGAATCTCGCGCGGAATCGTGATTAACGACGCGATTGTTGCGGGCTGCCTACTGATACTCGGAAATTTATATGCGAACCGGGAGGATGTTGTGATCGGCACGATTTCTTCAGAGCTTCCAAAAGGCTCCAGCTCGTTGCTGACGCCTTACCGCATTGAAATGGGTGTGTGATGAGGGCCGGCGGGTTGCGGCACCGGGTCACCATTCAGGCGCTGAACTTGGTGCAAGATCCTGAGTCCGGCGAGATGATCACAGACTGGGTAGATGTCTGGACTAAAGTCCCCGCGAGATTTGAGTACCTGAATGGTCGCGAATTGCTGGCAGCCCAAGCAGTCCAGTCTGAGGTGACCGCGCGGATCACGATCCGATACCGCCCGGGAGTCCTGGCAACAATGCGTGGGCTCTACCGTGGCGAGATCTGGAATTTCACCAAGCCATTGCCCGATAACGATTCGGGGCTTGAGTCGCTGGTGATTCCTGTATCAGCGGGGGTGAACGATGGCTGACTGGGTGAGCTACAAGCTGACCGGCGCCGATGAATTGTCGGCCAAGTTCCGCGAGCTATCCCAAGGCATGCGTACCAAGGTTGCGGTCCCAGCGGCAAAGGATGCGATGGAGTTGGTCATGAACGAGGCGAAGGATCGCGCGGACCGCATCGATGACCCCGCCACTCGAAACCAAATTTCCAGCAACATCGCAATGATCGAACAGAAGAAGCTCGGCGAGGAACTGGGCGCGGCCATTGTTTCGGTCGGCGTGAAGAAGTCGAGGTCAGGCCAACGCGGCGGCAACACCTTCTACTGGTGGTACGTCGAGCTTGGCACTGAGCACTCTGCGTCGTTTCCGTTTATGCGCGGCGCACTGGCAAGCAAGCGCGAGGAAGTCTTCAAGGAGTTCCTCAGTTCGGCCAAATACCAGTTGATCAAGTTGGGGGCGAACTGATGGCTGCACCAATTTTCAAAGTCTGCGCGGCGGCGCCGGCGGTGACTGCATTGCTCGGTGCATCGCCAGTCCGTCTTTACCCATTCGGTGAGGCGCCTCAAGGCGTGGCCAAACCCTATGCTGTCTGGCAGGTCATCAGCGGCTCACCGCTCAATTACGTCAGCGGGCGGCCTGACACTGATCGATACGGACTGCAGGTCGATGTTTACGCCGATACCGGCGCTGTGGCCGACCAAGTCGCTGCCGCTATCCGTCGCGCGATTGAGCTTCAAGCTCACGTGACCGGATTCAATCTGGAGGGAAAAGATCCCGCCACGAAAAACTATCGCAAGAGTTTCGATGTTGCCTGGCTGGTGAGTCTGTAGCCGGAAACCAGAAAGAACGACCCGCTCCGGCGGGTTTTTTAATGCCCGCCCAACAGTGATTTTCCAAGAAAATCGGGGAGTATCAATTGACCATTAAGACCCAAGGCACCGATCTGTACACGATCGATCCGGCGACCAACACCATCCTCGAGGTCGGCTGTTTCACTTCGTTGGACGGCATCGACACCACGATCGCGCAGATTGAAACCACCTGCCTGAACAAAAAGTCTCGCACCTATGAAGCTGGCCTGGGTGAACCAGGTTCAGCGTCGTTCGGTATCAACATCGACCCGCAGAATGCTGCTCACATCCGACTTCATCAGTTGAAAACCGCCGGCACCACGCTGGTCTGGGCTGTGGGTTTCTCTGACGGCCGCATCAATGACGAAGGTATTCCACCAACCGTTGCGGCCATCCACGGTGTTTCTGCGTTGAATCTCACCAATGCTGGTACTGGCTATACCAGTGCTCCGACTGTTGCCATCACTGGCGGTGGCGGCACTGGTGCGACGGCAACTGCCACCGTCTCGGCTGGTGCTGTGACCGGCTTCACCATCACGAACCCGGGCTCGGGTTATACCAGCGCCCCGACGGTCGCACTCACCGGCGGTGCTGGCACTGGTGCTGCTGCAACTGCAGTGGTGAACGACGAGGTCGATTTCAACCTGCCCACCACCCGCACCTGGATCACCTTCGAAGGCTACATGAATAGCTTTCCGTTCAGCTTTGCTCTGAACGACGTGGTGAAGTCGACCGTCGGCATTCAAGTGTCTGGCGATCCTGTTCTGGTACCGAAAGTCATCACCCCGTAAGGACACCTCATGGAACTTAGCATCAGCTCACTGAAAGCCGCCGGCGCCTTCGTCGCGGCGCCGGTCAAGAAAGACATTGCGTGGCACGACGCCGACGGCAAGCTGCAGAAGGCATCAATCTACGTTCGCATTGACTCTTTTCATACGCTGACAAAGCGCTGGGAAGAACAGCGCGAAGGCTCGGATGCCACGGCGCACCGGATTGCGGCCAGTGTTTTTAACGAAGCTGGTGAGCCAGTCTTCACGGTTGAGGACATTCTCGGCTCCGAGGAGTCCGGTCATGGTCCGCTTACCGCTGAACTCACCATCGCTCTGCTGGCGGCCATTCAGGCGGCAAACGGTGTCAGCAAGGAAGACGCAGAAAAAAAATAGAGCCCGCCGATGAGTTCTGGCATGAGCTGGTGCTCAACGGCATTGGCGGGCGATCAATTGCTGAAGCGAAAGCCAGCCTCACTTATCCAGAGGCTCTTTCGTGGATGGCGTACGTCAGACAAACGGGCTCACTGAATCTCGGAAAGCGCCTCGAGCAGGGTTTTGCCTTGCTTGCCACCGTGCTCAATCGTGTTAACGGCGGCTCCGCTGAGTTTTCCGACTTCCTTCCCGATCGAGAGCCAAGGCCTGAACCGGCCGAAGCAACGGCGGACGACATTATGCGGTTGCTGCAATCGGTCAAGAGGTGATTTATGGCGGTTGATTCACTTGGCCAACTGACGGTCGACCTTGTAGCAAACACAGGCGGCTTCGAGAAGGGAATGGACCGGGCGCAACGCGCGCTCAAGTCTGCAACCAAGGAAGCCACCTATCAGGCTGGCCAGTTGGATAAGTTGGTAGGTCAGATTGATCCGGTGGTTGCAGCCTATGGTCGCCTGGACAAAATGGAAACCCAGTTGCGCGAACACCGCGCGGCCGGGCGCTTGGACGATGTCGACTTCAAGGAATACCTCACCAAGCTGACGGAGCAACGGAATGCCCTGACTAAAACCGATGCGGTCATGCAGAAGGGCGACCAGTCAGCGAAAGCTTATGCTGCAGCCCTGCGTAATGTGCCCGCACAGTTCACGGACATTGCTGTTTCCATCCAGGCGGGCCAAAACCCGTTGACGGTGTTGCTGCAGCAGGGTGGACAGCTCAAGGACATGTTCGGCGGCGTTGGGCCGGCGGCCAAAGCTTTGGGCGGTTACGTCGCTGGGTTGGTCAATCCGTTCACTGTGGCCGCTGCGGCGGGTGCCGTTCTGGCCTTGGCCTACAAACAAGGTTCCGACGAGGCGACCGCGTTTCGCACCTCTCTGGTTCTCACCGGCGGGGCTTCGGGCGCAACGGTCGATTCGCTGGGTAGCCTCGCAAGAACAGTTAGCGCTACCACCGGTACCGTGAGTGCCGCCGCTGAGGTCCTGAACCGACTGGCCGCGTCGGGGAAGATCCCGGTCGAAAGCTTCGACAGCATTGCAATTGCTGCGTTGAAAATGCAGGAAGCCACCGGCAAAGCCGCGACGGAAACGGTTGCCGACTTTGAAAAGCTGGCCAAGGATCCGGCGAAGGCCTCGAAAGAGCTGAATGATCAGCTTGGTTACCTCACGGCCAGCACCTACGCACAGATCGCCGCCTTGGAGCAGCATGGCGACCGTCAGGCGGCAGCCAACCTCGCAGAGTCGACCTACGCCGAGGCGCTGAAATCCAGAGCTGACAAGATTATCGACAACCTTGGATTGGTTGAGTCCGCTTGGCACCTGGTGAAACAGGCTGCGAAGGAAGGGTGGGATTCCATCCTCGATATCGGTCGCGAATCGACGCTTGATGAAAAGCTGAAAACGCTCCGCGAACAGATGCAGGCAATGACCCGTGATGGTCGCAATGCGGCCGTTGAGGATCCTTTCCGCTACGAGCAAAACCAAAAAGACACCACCGACATTCTGGTTCAGAAGAGTGAGGACGAGCGCCGGGCCAAAGCCAAGGCGCAAATTATCACTCTTGAGAAGCAGTCCATTGCTGCCCAGGACGCGCTCAATCAATCGCTCAAGGACACCGCGCCGAATGCTGAGAAGCTGAAACTTCGTTATGCGGAGATCGAAAAGCAGGTGACGTCTGCTCGGCTGAAGGGAAAAGTTTATTCGGAAGAGCAGGTCAAACAGCTACGCGATGCCGCGGCAAAGCAATTCGAAGACCCGAAAGCGCCGAAGACACCGAAGGCAAAGGCTTACACCGAAGACGCCGGGATGCGCATGCTCGACGGTCTGCGGGAGCAGTACGCCGTTTTGCAGGCTCAGGACGCTGCCTCGCTGAAACTGAATCAGTCCCAGCAAGCCCTAGCGAAGTGGGCGCAGCAGATCGCCGATATCAAAACCAAGCAGGTTTTGACGGCCGATCAGAAGTCGCTTTTGTCCAGCGAGGCGTTGATCACTGCGCAACTGAAACGAAACGCTTCTCTGGAAACAGAAGTTGATCTGCGGAAAAAGGCAGCGGAGGAAGCGAAGAAGTTGCTCGCGTTCCAGGAGAACCTGAGTAGCCAGCTTTCCAGTGCCCAGACGGGGCTGAACAACAGCCTGGCAGGCCAAGGCTTGGGTGAGCAGCAAAAGCAGCGGTTGCAGGAGCAACTGAGTATTCAGCAGTCCTACCAATCGCAACTTGATCGTCTCGAATCGCAGCACAACAAAGGGCAGGTTAGCGACAGCCTATATACGCAGGAAACGGCGGCATTGCAGTCGGCGCTCAACGAGCGAATGACCATGCAGACCAAGTATTACGACGATTTGGATGCCGCTCAGGCCGACTGGTCATTGGGTGCGAAATCCGCTTATCAGGACTATTTGGAAAGTGCCAACAACGTAGCCGCGCAGAGTAAAAGCCTTTTCGCCAATGCGTTCAGTTCGATGGAAGACGCGATCGTCAACTTCGCCATGACGGGCAAGCTATCGTTCGCTGACTTCGCCAAATCGGTGTTGGCCGATATGGCTCGCATTGCGGTTCGCCAGGCCAGTTCGTCGGCGCTGAGTGGGCTCTTCGGTTTGGCTAGTTCTGCCGCCGGCGCTTACTTCGGTGGCGGCGCTCAGAACGTCGGCTCCGCAGCATCGGCCAGCGGGTACTCCACCACGGGTTACGCCGGCGCTTACGGCTTCGATGATGGYGGCTACACAGGCAACGGTGGGAAGTACGAGCCGGCCGGTATTGTCCACGGTGGCGAGGTGGTTATCCGCAAGGAGGTTGTCGATCGGCCAGGTATGAAAGATTACCTGGTTAGCTTGAACAAGCGGGGTTACGCGGACGGTGGTTACGTCGGTCTATCCGCTGGCTCTGGATCGCAAGGCGGAGGCGGAGAAACTCCGATCATCGTCAACGTAGACGCGCGAGACAGTGGAGCTTCCGGTGTTGACCCTGTCCGCCTGGCAGAAGCCATCAAGGTTGTCTGCCGTCAGGAAATCGCGACTGCTCGCCGTAACGGCGGGCAACTTGCATAAGGAGTACCCATGCTGGAGTTCACTTGGCTGGCCAGCTATGACGCCACCAAAACTGTTACCCCGACTGTAAAGGTCATTAAATTCGGGGATGGCTACGAGCAGCGCCAAGGGACTGGTATCAATCGGAAGCCTCGACAGTTTTCTCTGGCGTTTACGAGGAAATCCTCAGAAATCGACGCCATTGAAAGCTTTCTCTCTGCTCGAGGCGCACTTGAGTCTTTCAAGTACACCCACCCCGGCCAATCAGCCGGGGTTTTTGTTTGTCGTGAGTGGAAGCGCACTGACGTTTCCTTCGGCATTTGCGGTTTGTCAGCAAATTTTGACGAGGTTTACGAATGACGGCTCTTCAAGGTCAGCTTTCGCTGGCAACAGGCCTGTCCATCTGGGAAGGCTTTGAACTGATCCTGCCTGACCAGACTATTCGTTTTCACGCCGGCACCAATGAGGTGCTGGGGACGGTAGTGTGGAAAGGGTTCCTCTATACGCCATGGCCGATCAATGCCAGCGAGTTCGCTACGCCAAGTCAGGGCTCACCGGCTCGGCCGAAGCTTCAGGTCGGCAACTTCGGTGGCACGATCTCTGCGCTCTGCCGGCAGTACGAAGACCTGCTGGGTGCCAAGCTCAAGCGGCGCCGTACGCTGGTCAAGTACCTGGATGCAGTGAACTTCGCCGCCGGGAATCCGACAGCCAACCCGGCTGAGGAATACCCGGTCGAGACCTGGATCATCACGCGCAAGGCTTCGGAGAACTCGGCGTCGATCGAGTTCGATCTGGGGTCGCCGCTCGATCTAACTGGCGTCAAGCTTCCTCGGCGCCAAGTGATCGCCGGGACTTGTCTCTGGGCTTATCGGTCAGGTGAGTGCGGTTACGCCGGCGGCCCTGTGGCGGATTACCTGAATTACCCAACCGGTGATCCAGCAAGGGATCAGTGCAGTCGCACCATGAAGGGCTGCAAGTTGCGCTTCGGTGAGCTCGCAGAGCTCCCCTTCGGCGGCTTCCCGGGTATTGCCAATGTGCCGAGGCTTTGATCATGAGCGAACTGTTCAATAAATGCCGGTCTGACGCCGAGGCCCATGCTCGCGCCGAGTATCCGCGCGAGTCCTGTGGTTTGGTCGTCAGTGTCCGTGGCAAACCACAGTACGTGCCGGGCCGGAACCAGTCGGACGAGACCGATCACTTCATCCTGCACCCCGAGGATTACGCGGCTGCCGAAGACCTGGGCGACATCGTCGTGATCGTCCATTCGCACCCGGATGTCGGCCCCGAGCCGAGCCTGCATGATCTTGCCAGCCACGCGGTAAGCCGAACCACCTGGTGGATCGTTGGCTTGGTCAATGGTGTGGCTACTTGGCACGAGATGCCGGCGAGCGGCGAACTGGCACTGGAAGGACGCGTCTTCGTCCATGGTGTCATCGACTGCTACACGCTGGTCCGTGACTACTATCGTCAGGTGCTCGGCATCACGCTGATGGACTTCCACCGCAAGGATGATTGGTGGAACAACGGCGAGAACCTGTACGTCGACAATTTCACCAAGGCCGGCTTCATTCAAGTCGATACGCCGGAGCAGGGTGATCTGATCGTCATGGCCATCGGAAGCCCGACACCTTGTCATGGCGCGATCTGGCTGGACGGCGACGTGCTGCTGCACCACCTCTATGGTCGGCTCAGCTGCCGCGAGGTCTACGGTCGGGCGTACCGCGAGTGCACGACCCACATCCTTCGCTACAAGGGAGTTAAAGCCCACGATGAAGACAGGCGAACGGTGAAAGACTGCGCAAAGCGGTTTGTTGGTGTTGAAATGCCAACTGAGCCATTCCCGGGAGTCACGCGCTTGTAGGCCCTGTCTTTTTTCGCGCCTTCCCTGTTAGAGTCGCCAAAACACATGGAGGCTCAGCAATGCGGAAAGTCATTACAGCCCTGGCGCTGATCGCGCTGGCAGGGTGTACAACTCCGAGCGACCTATTGAAAGGAGAGCCCACAATCTCCAAGGTAACAGCGAAGGACCCCAAAGCGTTCGCCTTATGCGCTTATCCCGAGTGGCAGGAATACCAATCCACCTCCACGATGAGTGAAACCACTGATGGTTATCGACTCGTTTCTGGTAGCGATATGAATGGGCAGACGAACGACGTGCTCGACATCAAACGTTCGACGAGCGGAAGCACAGTAAAGCTTTATCAGCGAATGGCCTGGCAACAGATAGGTCGTAGCAAGGTAACCGAATCACTCAATCGCTGCCTGTAGACAGGGCAGAACAGATCAACCGCCTACGGGCGGTTTTTTATTGCCCGGAGAAAAGTATGCGCGCTGCCAATGAAAAGGGAATGACCAGAATTTTGCTCTCCGGCAGTCTCGCAAAAGCTTGTGGGCGCGAACACTTTAAAAAACTCGAAGCCGGCACTACTAGCGAGGTGTTGAGCGCGCTAAAGAATACTGTTGATGGCTTCGAGGACTTCGTCCGAGAGTCTGCACGCAAGGGACTTCGTTACGCCATATTCCGCAACCGGGAGAATGTTGGTGAGGATCGATTCACACTGAGTGGGACGACCGAGATCCGAATCGTCCCTATAATTTCGGGCAGCAAAAGCGCCGGACTTTTCCAGACAGTTCTGGGCGTGGCCCTTATCGCTGCATCGTTTATCCCGTTGCCAGGGTTTCAGGCTCTGATGCCTATCGGTATTGCACTGGCGCTGGGCGGCGCAGTGCAGATGCTCTCGCCCACACCTAAGACCTCCAGCCAACAAGAACAAGCCACCACCGAAAACAAGCCGAGCTACCTGTTCAACGGCGCATTCAACTCGACCCAGCAAGGCCTACCGGTTCCCATCGTCTATGGGCAAATGCTGGTGGGTTCAAGTGTCGTCGGCGTAGGTACGTGGGCAGAGGCGATTCCGGCATGAGCGAGCTTATTGAAGGTCGCAAGGGCGGGAAGAGCGGCGGTGGCGGAGGGTCCGCAAGAACGCCTGTCGAGGCGCCGAACAGCCTGCGCTCGCGTCAACATGTCCGCACCCTGCACGCGATCAGTGAGGGTGAAATTAACGGTATCCCTTATGGCGCCATGGGGATTTTTTTCGACGATGTGCCGCTGCAAAACCCTGACGGAAGCTTCAACTTTTCCGACGTTATTCTTGATTACCGTTACGGGACGCAGTGGCAGCCCTACATGCCCATGACCGGCCTTGAGGCTGAGCAGACAATAGGGCTTGAGCTCAAGGCAGGGGTTTCGGCCGAGCGCGCCATCACTGACACCGATGTGGACGCGGTCCGCGTGACGGTCAGCACCCCACAGCTTTCCACTCAAAACACCCAAAACGGCGACATGACCGGAGCAAGAGCCGATTTCCGCATTGAAGGGAAGGTTGGTAGTGGCGCCTGGTTTGCGCTGTGTGGCGACCTGGCGATTGATGGCAAGACCATGAGCCGCACGCAGTTTTCGTATTACATCCGTCTGCCAGCCTCTGGCGGCTCACCGCGTTACGTCCGGGTTACCCGGCTCACGGCCGATTCCGTCAGCTCTGCACTCCAAAACCGTACCTTCTTCGACAGCTTGACGCTGCTGTGGGACGAAAAACTGCGCTACCCCAACACCGCCATGGTTGGCATCTCGATTGATGCACAGCAGTTTTCCAGCATCCCCCGCATGGCGTTCATGGTTCAGGGGATCAAGGTTCTGGTGCCGGTCAACTACGACCCGGCCACCCGGATCTACAGCGGATCGTGGGATGGCACGTTCAAGCGCGCCTGGACGGATAACCCGGCCTGGATCTGGTACGACATGCTGACCAATACCCGTTACGGGCTGGGCGGCCTACTCGATTCGACCCTGATTGATAAATACGCGCTTTACAGCATCTCGCAATACTGCGACGTACTGGTTCCAAATGGTTACGGCACAGGCGGCTATGAGCCTCGCTTTACCTGCAATATGGCGCTGACCACCCAGCAAGACGCATGGAAGCTGGTCAATGATATGGCCTCCGTATTCCGGGCGATTTGTTTCTGGGCGGGCGGTACGCTGACGGCTGTGCAAGATGCGCCGCGCACCAGTCGGTACCTGTTCAACAACGCAAACGTCGTCGGTGGCGAGTTCAGCTATCAATCCGTAGCGTCGGATCAGCGTTTCAACGTTGCGGCTGTCACCTGGAACGATCCTTTTCAGCAGTACAAGCAGTCGGTCGAGATTGTCGAACGTCCTGAACTGATTGCCAAATGGGATCGCATCCAGCAGACCGACGTTGTCGCCGTTGGCTGCAGGTCGCGCGGCCAGGCACGTCGACTTGGTCGCTGGATCCTTTTCGCCGAAAGCGAGGCGGTAACGTTCGCCGTCGGCGCTGACGGGGCAATCCCTTTGCCCGGCGATATCATCGACATCGCCGATGCCAATCGCGGCGGCGCTCGCAATTCCGGCCGATTGTTGGCCGGCAGCACAACCACAACCTTGCTCCTTGACGCCCCGCTCGGGGTCGGCGGAGCTGGCGTGATCAGCGTCATCCTTGCCGACGGCAGCTATGTCGGCCGAAGCGTCACAGTGTCGACGGGTGTAACTTCCGTGGCTGTCTCGCCGGCATTGCCGTCTGCGCCACTGGCGTCGGCTCCCTGGGTCTTTGCCGGTGCCGCACTGGACACGCAGAAGTTCCGGGTCATCGGTATTACCGAGGGTGACGATGGAACCTATGCAATCAGTGCTCTCGCCTACGATGCCGACAAGTTCAACGAGGTGGACTTCGGGATTCCTGATGTCGATGCCCCAACGAGCATCGTCAACTTGGCAGCACCGGATGCCGTCGGCCAACTGACCTTCCTTGAGTCGCTGTATGACACCGGCACCGGGCTCGCCGCGGCCAGACTCTCGGTCAGCTGGACTCCTTCAGCAAGGGCTATGCGTTACCTGGTCGAAGTCCTTAAACCGGGTGGGAACTGGGAGTTCGCTGGCGAAATATCGACGCCAAACATTGACTTTGAGTCAGCGTCCGCAGGCGCATGGTCGATCCGGGTCACGCCTAGATCCGTGCTTGGCCTGTCCGGTCCTGCGTCACTGCAGAGCTATACGGCGCAGGCACTTCTGGCGCCGCCAGGGGCGCTGTCCGGTCTCCGGCTGGATGTCATCAACAGCGTCGCAACGTTGGCATGGGACCCGGTCCCTGAACTGGACGTGAAGCTGGGCGGCAGTATCAACATCAGGCAGTCGCGCAGTACCTCGGCCAACTGGGACTCGGCGTTGCCGCTGACCGAGGCGGCAGGACGCTCAACGTCGGCTGTTGTGTCCCTGCTGCCAGGGAAGTACCTGGCGCGCGCTGTCGATTCGTCTGGTGTCGGTGGTCCGATCACAGAGGTCTGGTCTGACGCTCAGGTTCCACTACCTGAAAACGTCGTGTTGACGATCACGGAGTCTCCCGCGTTTACGGGTGTGGCTGTGAATGCCTCGTCCTCTAGTGGCGTGCTGAAAATGGCGGCTACAGGCCTTTTCGACGACATACCGGATATCGACTTGTTGCTTGGGGAGATCGATAAGTACGGCGGCTCCCTGCTGACCATGACCTACAGCTTCGCGGCACCTTCCGACCTTGGCTACGTCTACGACTGCCGCCTGACGGCGAATGTCGAAGCCGTGCTGTACGACGACGGTAGCTACATCGACACGATCTTGGACTTCGATTCGATTATCAGCATCGATGGCGATCCGCCGGTTGGCGCGTCGTTATCGTTATGGGTTCGAACTTCGGATGTGTTTCCGGCGGTCTGGTCGGCCTGGAAGCCGTTTGTTGTGGGCGACTATCGCGCCAGGCTGTTCGACTTCCAGCTACGCGGTGAAGTGCGGCTCGCGACGAACTGGATCGATGTTTCGACGCTCGAAGTCGTGATCGATATGCCGGATCGGATCGAGAGCGGGAACGACATCCTGGTGCCGATTGGTGGTCTGCCAATTGTTTACTCGCCGCCGTTCAACGCCAGCCCTGCCGTCAGCCTGACAGCGCAAGGACTATCGCCTGGTGATTACCTCGATGTCACCACCAAGACCGCCGTCGGCTTTACAGTCTTCATCCGCAATTCCATCGGGGTCGCCCAATCGGGCCGCTCGATTGACTACATCTCAAAGGGATACTGACTTATGTCGCAGCATGACATGACCGTGGATAACGGGGCGGGCCTTGCGGTCCGTACCGATATCAACAACGCACTTAAAGCGCTCGCTTCGCAAAGTAGCGGAGCATCGGCGCCAAGTCCGACTTTCCCTTGTCAGGAGTGGGCTGACACCGGGACGGGTCGGCTCAAGCGTCGCGACAGTGCCAACACCGTATGGCTGGATGCTGGCATCCTTGACTCCCAAGGGGATGTCTCGACGTTAGCGTCTGCCACCGTGACGGATATCGGCGCCTCGCCATCACCTCTAATCTATATCAGCGGCACTACCACCATCACCAACCTTGGCACGGTAGCGGCCAACGTTAGGCGCACTGTCCGGTTTATCGCATCCCTGACTCTGACTTATAACGCCACGTCGCTGATTCTGCCTGGTGGCGCAAGCATCACAACCGCCGCAAATGATTCAGCCGAGTTCGTCAGTCTTGGATCGGGCAACTGGCTTTGCCTGGACTACATGCGGTCAAATGGTAAACCAGTGGCGTTTGCCTATGATCGATCCACCATCTTGGGAACGGTATCGCAAAGTTCCGGGGTTCCTACGGGGTCAATTATCGAACGCGGATCGAACGCTAACGGCTCATATGTGAAGTTCGCTGACGGGACCATGTACTGCGCACTTCTCAACCAACCGCTATCTTTCAACAATACCTCGAACATCGGGTTTACGTGGACATATCCGCAATCCTTTGCGGCAATTGAGTTCGTCGGGGTCAATGCTATCGGGACGCTTGGCGTATCGCGAGTAATCAACTCTATTAGCGCGTATGCCCGGACTAACACCCAGGCCACGGTTGGCGCTCTGAGCGTTGCGGCTTTTCTCGCCGGCGACCAGGCGGTCCTTAACTTTGACGTGTTCGCCATTGGCAGGTGGTTCTGATGAAAATTACCCTGAGCCCGCAGCGCCGGGAAGACTTCCTTTTCGCTGAAATATCGGGCGATGTGCTGATTGTAAATGGCCATGCATATGACTTTTCGAGAATGGGCAATGGCGACACTTTGCCAAGGGCGGCGATAAGCGATGAGTTCTTTGCCGGTGATATTACTAAAGGCGATGATAAATTATCCCTGACGCTGCTGCTCCCCAATCCAATCAATTACAGCCAAGAGCAAGCGTTTCCGGTACCGCTCGTTGATATCTCAGATGGCCGAGTCGCCTTGCCTTTGCCGATGCCCGATGAGGCTGGTAACTATCCGGAGCTGCCTCCGCTGCCCGAGCTTATTGGCCCTGGCGCTATTGACTGGACTCAATTGGTCACCAAGGCCATGAAAGATGCTGCGGCAATTGCCGATCACCTGGCCGCAATGAAAGCCGAGCTTGCCGCGCGCAATGCCCAGGTAGTCACCCAGATTGCGCGCATTCAGGACCGCATCAACACGATCGGTTACGGCATTGATTCCGGTGATGCCACGGAAGAGGACGAAGCCGAGCAGGCGGCGCTGATGGTCAGCATTGCGGCGTGGAAAACCTACAAGTTCGCCCTGGGCAAGGTCACGAAACAGCCGACTTGGCCAGCTGCTCCAGTGTGGCCTGTGATGCCGGCAATCCCCGTGATTGTCGCTGACCCAGAAGCTAATGCGGCGGATGCTGCGTAACGGAGAAACTCATGCCCATCACCGCGCAGCAACTGCTGCAGATCCTCCCGAACGCCCGCAGCCAAGCGGGCGTTTTTACGTCTGCGCTGAATCTAGCCATGGATCGGTTCCAGATCAACACTCGGCTGAGGATGGCGGCCTTCATCGCCCAGGTGGGTCATGAGTCGGGCCAGTTCCAGTACGTGAAGGAACTGGGAGGCGACCAGTACCTGAGCAAGTACGACACCGGTACGCTGGCCAAGCGGTTGGGCAATACACCCGAGGCTGACGGTGATGGGCAAAAGTACCGCGGGCGTGGTCTGATCCAGATCACTGGACACGACAACTACTTGGCCTGCAGCCAGGCTCTGTTCGGCGATGACCGACTGCTGCGTACGCCCGAACTGCTCGAGCAGGCCGAGTGGGCATGCAAGTCGGCGGCGTGGTTCTGGAACTCGCGGAGCCTGAACGTGCCAGCCGATGCCGGTGACTTCATCCTCATCACCAAGCGCATCAACGGCGGAACCAATGGTTTGGCCGAGCGCCAAGCGTTCTACGCTGTTGCGCTGAAGGTGCTGGCATGAACGGACGGGTCGTTAGGCTGCTGGTCTTTATGGCCGTCGCGCCGGCGGTGTACCAGGCGTATGGCAAAGCTATTGCCGCTCCCTATTCTCCTTGAGCAGTCGCTGGTTTTCTCTAAACAGGTGATCCCTCTGGTCAGACACCAGCAGGAGGCTGCGAACCTGACTGGATAGCTCTGTGTTTTCCGCCTCGAGACGGGCCGCGTTGGCGGCGCATTTTTCCAACTCCGCAACCAATTGGGCTTTGCTGGCGGACAACTCGTCATTCATCTGCACCAAGCCCCGGACGTTCTCACGAGCTCTGGCCAACTGAAGCGTGAGTTCTTCAAACTCGTTTTCATACATTCGGAGCTGGTGCCTGCAAGTCTCGAGCGGCGTCGGGCAGTCGAGCCAGTCGCTGGTGTCATCGATTTCGTTCGGATCCACGGTTAGGCCTTATCAGCACTGTTTGTATATACAGTAATCGAGGCGCGACGATTGAGCGAGAGGAGGGTGACGAGTAGCAGAATTTTGGAGGGGGTTCGCTCGGCAGGACGCCGGAGAAGGGTTGAAAACGCTGTCTAAAACTACCTCGGCCTTGCTCGGTTTCATTGGCCCGAAAGGCGCTTATATCGGGTTAGGGTTTTAGACAGCCCTCAATGCATACCGTTGAAATACAAGGCCTGTAGGCTACTTCCGTTAGTACTGCTGCATCAGTGGCGTGTTGGTGGTTTGTCGTTCGGCAGGACGCCGTAGGTGGGGTTTTCCGTGGGAAATTCTTCCCCAAAATGCAACCGTTTGGACCAGTGTTTATTGGGTTCTAAAGAGTCGCAAAAGTGCGTGGTTTTAGGTGGTGATTTCTGACTTAAGACCTTGATTATAAAGGTCTTAGGCGATTCCTATGCGGCATCCCAGGCTTTGATGCCGCAATTGACCATCTGCATTGGTGAAAGCGAGCTGGAAAGGTTTGGGATGAACCCAAAATGTAGGATGAGTTAACCCCATAGTTGGGGATATCATCACGACTGAAAGAGATTTCTCATCGGAATCGTTGGTCCTAGACCTGTCTATGCCCACTGGTGTGGATATTGCTCAGGTGCTCACACTCAATCATTCGTTTATGATGGAAACCGGAGTTTCGAGCCATGGTTAAGCATTCTCTTTTTCTTGGTGCTGTGTGTGGTTTAGGAATCTTTACCATCGGCGTGGCTATGAGCATATTTTTTATTTTGTGGTGAGTGGGATGAATACCATCCCCTCAGGTCCAGGGATCCAATCAATCCGGAGTCATGAGTACCGCGAGAGTCATCTTGATGAACTCTTCGTTCCTGTCGATGGTTTGAAGAGCGCTACGGATACTACCGCCGACCTCGGTCGCCCCACGCTGTTCAACCCAAAGCGTGAGTTCCATGATGGCGGCTTCGAGAGCGAGCTGGTTTTCGTTGATCTTGAACAGCAGGGAAGGGAGCAGGTCTGAATTCGGCATCGCGATTCCTACGTGGAGGTTTCAGCGTAGCAGCAAATTAGGAAGTGACGAACGGTAGGCAGGACACCTAAGAAAGGAATGAAGCTCGTACCAATTTTTGTACCACTGACCGTGTAAAGCAGGTTAAAACCGGGTATTCCAAAGTAAGGAAGTGCCCGGTTTCATTGGCCCTGAGTACTTTGGCTTACCCCTTTAGAATCGCGGTGTAATTCTGTTCCAGGGACATGAAACTACCTGTGGGATTTTACGCAAAGGGCAAGGGTACGGTGGCAAACACGGTGCTGCAAGAGCGATGCGACAGCTTTACTCGTCGCGACCTTCCATCATGGTGCGTTTGAGCATTACATACACTGCTCCCGCGCCGCCATGTTTTGCCTGGCATGAAGTGAAACCGAGCACCTGTGGATGCTGGCGTAGCCAGGTGTTGACGTGACTCTTGATCATCGGCCGCTTGCCGTCCAGACGCACGGCTTTACCGTGGGTGACGCGCACGCAGCGAATTTCGAATTTGGTGGCTTCGGCGAGAAAGGCCCAAAGGGTTTCTCGCGCTTTTTCCACGTTCATGCCGTGCAGGTCGAGGCTGCCCTCGAATGGAATCTGCCCGATCTTGAGTTTGCGCATCTGGCTTTCCTGCACACCGTCACGGGCCCACATCAATTCGTCTTCCGGGCCGACGTCGATGACGAACTGATCGGACAGCCCATCAACCGTGGTGGCATCAGTGCGAATGGTTGCGGCTTGACGCAGCTTGGCGATTTGCGCGCGGTCGGCCTTGGGTTTGCCGGTTTCGGCGCGATCGTGCTTGATCGGCTTGACGCCTTGGATCGCACTTTTGAACAGGGAAAAATCGTCGTCTTGCATGTCAGCCTCCGCGAAGGGCGGCCAGTTTACCCAAGTAATCACGAAACGGCCCGGCAAAAAGCCAGGCCGTCGGTTCAGTCGTGTTTTTTCATCAGGTGCGGGGACATGTTCAGCTCGCGCGACTGGCGTGCACGCCGCCGGCAGCGCCGCCACAGCCACACGCCCAGGTACAGCACGAACAGGCCGACCGCCAGAATCACTGCCGCTGCGGTCCGGCTGGCGTTCAATTCACCCAGCGCGGGTACGTGGCCAAACAGGCTGGCAGCGGCGGCCATGGCGAGCAACACACCGCAGGTTGCCAGCAATGCGGCAAACGCGGCGCCAATTCGAAAACGCCAGTTGCGTTGGCCTTTAGGCCGCAAGCGCCGAGCGTCAAAACCATCGGATAACTTCATTCCGACCTTCCTCAATGGGTATCGGCCCTTCGACCGGGAGTTGACCGGGATGTTCCTGAGGCTAAGACAATTGCGGCAAATGAGAGACTTTTGCGGATGAGCGGCAGTATTGGCCGCACATCGAGTGCCGATCAAATCAGTTCGTGAGTGAGCGCGAGGGTAGCGAAGTTATCCCCCATGATCGCCATTTCGGTCTGATGAACGTGCTCGGCAGTCAGTACGCCACCCTTGTAAGGCAAGTCGCGCGTGGCGCAGGCGTCTTCGACCAGGGTGCAACGAAAGCCCAGGTTCTTGGCGGCGCGCACCGTGGTGCTGACGCTGGAGTGGCTCATGAAACCGCAGACGATCAGGTCAAGGGCACCAAGGTCTTCCAGGCGTTTGGCCAGTTCGGTGCCGTGGAACGCGCTCGGCAGCATTTTACCGATGATGGTTTCGTCAGCCTGTGGCTCAAGCCCCGGGATGAACTCGCCACCGACGCCTTGCGGGTTAAACAACCCACCCAGCGTGCCGAGGTGGCGTACATGCACAATTGGCCGGCCGGYGGCGCGGGCAGCGTTGAGCAATTGCTTGATGTTCGCGACGGCAGCGTCCATGCCGCTCAGGGCCAGCGGGCCGCTGAGGTACTCTTTCTGGGCATCGATAATAACAAGCGTCGCATGGCTCAGATTGGCGGCTGCATAACCGCGGCCGCTGAGTTGAAACATCGTTTTTGGAACGGACATTCTGGGGCTCCTTGGAGTGGGGCTTTTGCGACATTGTCCTCTGGCTGAGCGGTTCTGTGAATCGCTACTATCGTAGGCGCCGTCTTTGCTGGCTTGCAGCCTTGTCAAGTTACTCGATTTGTTCAATAGCCAGCGAAAAAAAGGGATCGGTCCTACATCTGCTCCGGTGTTTTTCCTGCGTCGTCGTGGCGCGTTTTGGCTGTTAGAATTGCCAGTCGTTTTTTCTGGAGTTTGCCGCCGTGATCACTTCCCGCCTTCGTACCCTGCGTGACCATATCCGTTGGGCCGTCAGCCGCTTCCATGGGGAGGATCTGTTTTTCGGCCATGGGACCGACAACGCCTGGGACGAAGCCCGTCAGTTGGTGTTGGGGGCTTTGCACTTGCCGTGGGAAATTGCCGACAGCTACCTCGACTGCGCGCTGGAAGAAGACGAGCTGGTCAATCTGCAACGCTTGCTCAAGCGCCGCATCGAAGAACGCATCCCGACCGCCTACTTGCTGGGCGAAGCATGGTTCTGTGGCATGTCGTTCATTGTCGACGAGCGTGTGCTGATTCCACGTTCACCGATTGGCGAACTGATCGAAAACCGCTTCACGCCATGGCTGGGCACCGAGCCTGCGCGCATTCTGGACCTGTGCACCGGTTCCGGCTGCATCGGCATCGCCTGTGCCTACGAGTTCCAGAACGCCGAAGTGGTGTTGGCCGATCTGTCGTTCGAAGCGCTGGAGGTGGCCAATCAGAACATCGAGCGCCACGGTGTCGATGAGCGGGTGTACACCGTTCAGGGCGATGGTTTTGATGGTTTGCCGGGTCAGCGTTTCGACCTGATCGTGTCGAACCCGCCCTACGTCGATGCGGAAGATTTCGCCGACATGCCGGACGAATATCAACACGAGCCCGAGCTGGGACTGGCCTGTGGCGATGATGGTTTGAACCTGGTGCGCCGCATGCTCGCAGAAGCGGCGGATCATCTGACCGAGAAGGGCTTGCTGATTGTCGAAGTGGGCAATAGCCAGGTTCACGTCGAGGCGCTGTACCCGGAAGTCGATTTCGCCTGGCTCGATTTCGAGCGTGGCGGGCATGGGGTGTTCATGTTGACGGCGGAACAATGCCGCGAACATCAGGCCTTGTTCGCTTCCCGCGTCTGACCTGAGGGCGCCATCGTGGGCAAGCCGTGCTCCCACAGGTTTTGGGTGTGCCACATAACTTGAGCACAACATAAAACCTGTGGGAGCACGGCTTGCCTGCGATGGGCACGCCTCGGTCCTGAATCTTTACCGGTGTGTCGCAATCCAGATCAACAACCCCGCCTGAAACACCGCAAACGCCACCAGACACGTAATGGTAAAGCGCAGCCCGGCGTCTTCACGCTTGTACTTGCTGACCTTTTCTTCGTGCGTCTTGAGCTTCACTTCTTGCTCGGCCAGATTCTGCTCGGCCTGCTGAAGCATCTGCGCGGCTTCGAGAATTTCCACCAGTTGCAGTTTTTCAGTGTTCCACTCGCCCGACAGATCACCCACCTGCACGTCTTTGACGCTGCCCTTCAAATGCTGGGCATCGGCATACACCACTTCAAAACCATGCGCCTTCAGGAAGTGATCGCGACGCAGGCGAGTGTCTTCGTTCAACGCATCCTTGTTGTTCAGGTCCGTGCCGTCGACGGTGTAGCCGGACCAGCGCTTCTTCGCCCAGGTAATCCCTTGAGCCGCCATGAAGCGGCCGATGCCACGGTTCATCGGTTCAATCTGCAAGCCGCTGTCGGGCCCGAAATGCACACGTTTGGTGGTGTGATCGACCCACACGTCCAGATGATTCTGTTCTTTGCGCACACGCTGGCCGGGCAGGGTGATGCTCATGCGCATCAGGCTCTGCTCTTTGTTGTTGCGTTCGGCATAGCCGAATTCGACAAAGCGAAGTGGCCGACCTCCGGTGTTGCGGTCGGTTTTCAGCGGCGCCAGACGGAGCATCTTGTGGTGCTCGACGTGGACGTCCGCCCACGGCAGCTCGACCGCTGTGGGAGCGTCTTTTTCAGCGGTGGTGTCGGGTGAAGTCTGGGTATCAGTCATAACGGCGAGATCCTGTCCAAGCCCTGCCGCCAGCCATTGCGCTGGCGACAAAGGCTTATCGGCCGTTTTTGACWGGACTGGAGGGCAAACGGCGCTTAACTGGTGCGAAGTCCGTCAATAAACCCGAGGATGCGAGTGCCCAGTTCGGCCGCCAGCGGCAATTGCGGATCTTTATAAGAGGCCATTTGCCGTTTTACATCGTTGGGCACGATGCGCATGACGTGGTTCATGCCTTCGATCAGCGCCAGTTCAGCGTCCGGTTTGGCGGCCTTCAGCAGCCTGGCATCACCGACGCCGACCTGAATGTCGTTGCTGCCCTGAATGATCAGCGCCGGCATCTTCAACTTGGCGAACGCTGCCGCCGGGTCCTGACGGAACAGCGAAATCAGGTACGGCTGTACACTTGGGCGGAAAATCACCTGGAGCGGTGGCGGCACGTTTTCGTCAACGTGCCCGGCCTTGAGGCTGTCGAGCAGCTCATTGCTGCGCTGCATCAGGGCGGGCGGCAGGCGATTGCTCAACTGCTGGCGCAACACCTGATCGACCGGTCGAGCACTGCCGGACAGGGAAATGACCGCCGCAGGATCGACACTCGGTGCCGCCAATGTGGCGATCAAGGCGCCTTCGCTGTGGCCGAGCAAAATCAATGGGCCGAAACGTGGATCATGTTTGAGTTTCTCGCCCCAGGCTTCAGCGTCGGCGACATAGGCCTCTACCGACAGATTGCGCTCGTCCGGCGTGGCTGCAAGGCTCGCCGCCACGCCGCGTTTGTCGTAACGCACGCTGGCGATGTTGTGTTTGGCCAGCACCCAGGCCAGCCGTTTGAGGCTGTCATTGCGCCCGCCGTCGGTATTGTTTCCGTCACGATCCGTAGGGCCGGAGCCGGAAATGATCAGGACAACCGGCACGGGATTGTCGGATTTTGGCAGCAACAACGAGCCGAAAAGCTCACCGCTGCCGGTGTCCAATGTAATGGGCCGTTGCAACACAGTGGCCTGGGCAAAGCCAGATATCAGGGTAAGGCTCAAGGCTAGAACTCGCAGCATCATCACGCCATCATTCACAAAGATGCCGGTTGGACTCGCAGGCACCCATAAGGTTCGAGGATGAACTACTTGGGTAGCCTGCGTATACTGGCGCGCATTACGTATTCAGGTTCTATTTCACGGAGCGTCCTGCATGTCCGGCAATACCTACGGCAAGCTGTTCACTGTCACCACCGCGGGCGAAAGCCATGGTCCGGCGTTGGTCGCCATTGTCGACGGCTGCCCGCCGGGCCTGGAAATTTCCCTTGAGGACCTGCAGCGCGACCTGGATCGGCGCAAGCCCGGCACCAGCCGTCACACCACTCAACGCCAGGAAGCCGACGAAGTCGAAATCCTCTCCGGCGTGTTCGAAGGTCGCACCACCGGYTGCTCCATTGGCCTGCTGATTCGCAACACCGACCAGAAATCCAAGGACTACTCGGCGATCAAGGATCTGTTCCGTCCGGCCCACGCCGACTACACCTACCACCACAAATACGGCGAGCGCGATTACCGTGGTGGCGGTCGCAGCTCGGCGCGCGAGACGGCGATGCGCGTGGCGGCAGGTGCCATTGCGAAAAAGTACCTGGCGACCCAGGGCATCGTCATTCGCGGCTACATGAGCCAGCTCGGCCCGATTGAAATCCCGTTCAAGACCTGGGATTCGGTCGAAGAGAACGCCTTCTTCAGCCCTGATCCGGACAAAGTCCCGGAGCTGGAAGCCTATATGGACCAGCTGCGTCGCGATCAGGATTCGGTCGGTGCGAAAATCACCGTCGTGGCTGAAGGTGTCATGCCAGGCCTTGGCGAGCCGATCTTCGACCGCCTCGACGCTGAACTGGCCCATGCGCTGATGAGCATCAACGCGGTCAAAGGCGTGGAAATCGGCGCCGGTTTCGCCAGCGTCGCCCAACGCGGCACTGAGCACCGTGATGAAATGACCCCGGAAGGTTTCCTCAGCAACAATGCTGGCGGCATTCTGGGGGGGATCTCGTCCGGTCAGCCGATCGTTGCGCACCTGGCGCTGAAGCCGACGTCGAGCATCACCACGCCGGGTCGCTCCATCGACATCCATGGCAACCCGGTGGAAGTCATCACCAAGGGCCGTCACGACCCGTGCGTCGGTATTCGTGCAACGCCAATCGCTGAAGCGATGATGGCCATCGTGCTGATGGATCATCTGCTGCGCCATCGCGGGCAGAACGCCGATGTGCGTGTGAGCACACCGGTGCTGGGTCAGCTTTAATGGCTGGCCTTGAAGTCGCTGCAGTCTGATGACTGTGGCGGCGCTCCCGTACTGGCGGCTCTCCAGTTTCTACCTGTTCTATTTCGCCTTGCTCGGTTCGACGGCGCCGTTTCTGGCGCTGTATTTCGATCACCTGGGCTTTTCCAGCGCGCGGATCGGCGAACTGGTGGCGATCCCGATGCTGATGCGCTGCGTGGCACCGAACATCTGGGGCTGGCTGGGTGATTACACCGGCCGACGCCTGGCCATCGTGCGCTTCGGCGCGGTGTGCACGTTGCTGACGTTTTCGCTGATTTTCGTCAGCAAGACCTACGCCTGGCTGGCGATGGTCATGGCGTTGCACGCGTTCTTCTGGCACGCGGTATTACCGCAATTCGAAGTCATCACCCTGGCGCACTTGAAAGGCCAGACTGCGCGCTACAGCCAGATTCGCCTCTGGGGTTCGATCGGCTTCATCATCACCGTGGTAGCGCTGGGGCGGTTGTTCGAATGGCTCAGCCTCGACATCTATCCGGCCGCGCTGGTGTTGATCATGGCCGGGATCGTGCTCAGCAGCCTGTGGGTGCCCAATGCGCAACCGGTCCAGGGTGAGCGGCTGGCGGGCGAGGGCTTCCTCACGCAATTGCGCAGCCCCGGCGTGTTGGCGTTTTATGGTTGCGTGGCGTTGATGCAGTTGAGCCATGGGCCGTATTACACGTTTTTGACCTTGCACCTTGAGCGATTGGGCTACAGCCGTGGCGTGATCGGCATGCTCTGGGCGGTCGGCGTGGTCGCCGAAGTCCTGATGTTCCTGGCCATGAGCAAAATCCTTATGCGCTTCTCGGTGCGCCGGGTGTTGATGGCGAGTTTTCTGCTGGCGGCACTGCGCTGGCTGCTGCTGGGGTCATTTGCCGACCATCTGTGGGTGTTGCTGTTTGCCCAGGTGCTGCACGCGGCGACCTTCGGCAGCTTTCACGCAGCTGCCATCCAGTTCGTGCAACGTAGCTTTGGCGCACGCCAGCAGGGCCAGGGCCAGGCGTTGTACGCCGCGCTGGCCGGCACCGGTGGCGCATTGGGCGCGCTGTATTCCGGCTACAGTTGGAATGCCTTGGGCGCCACATTGACCTTTAGTATTGCAAGCCTCGCAGCCCTGGCGGCTGCCGTTATCATTGCCACACTTCTGCAAGAGGACAGGCCATGAGCCTTACCCGTGAACACCTTGCCCAGGAAATCATCGACGCCGGGCGTTTTCTGTATGGCCGCGGCTGGTCACCGGCCACCAGCAGCAACTATTCGACGCGCCTGTCGCCGAGCGAAGCGCTGCTGACCGTGTCCGGCAAGCACAAAGGTCAGTTGGGTCTGGATGATGTGTTGGCCACCGACCTGGCGGGCAACAGCCTGGAGCCGGGGAAAAAACCGTCGGCCGAAACCTTGCTGCATACCCAGCTTTACAATTGGCGCCCGGAGATCGGCGCGGTGCTGCACACCCATTCGGTCAACGCCACGGTGTTGTCGCGCCTGACGCCGGAAGACTTCATCGAGTTCGAAGACTACGAACTGCAAAAAGCCTTCAGCGGCGTGTCAACCCACGAGTCTCGGGTACGGGTACCGATTTTCGACAATGATCAGGATATTGCGCGCCTTGCCGCCGAGGTGCAGCCTTGGCTGGACGCCCACCCTGATTGCGTGGGCTACCTGATTCGCGGTCATGGCCTCTATACCTGGGGCGCACGGATGAGCGATGCGTTGCGGCAGATCGAGGCCTTTGAATTTTTGTTCGAGTGCGAGTTGAAGACGCGCGCGATCCTTAACCGTTAAGGAGTTGCCCTGATGAGCAGCCTGTCCGTTTACCACGTCTCAAGCCCTGACTTACCGAACAAGGTGCTGACCCATTTCGAAGACATCGCCTCGACGCTGGCCGAGCAGGGCGTGCGCTTCGACCGCTGGCAAGCGGCGGCGAAGATCCAGCCTGGCGCCAGTCAGGAAGAAGTGATCGCCGCCTACCAGGAACAAATCGACAAGCTGATGACCGAACGCGGCTACATCACCGTCGATGTCATCAGCCTGAACAGCGATCACCCGCAAAAAGCCGAACTGCGTGCCAAGTTCCTCGACGAACACCGTCATGGCGAAGACGAAGTCCGGTTTTTCGTGGCCGGTCGTGGTTTGTTTACCCTTCACATCGGCGATTACGTCTACGCGGTACTCTGCGAAAAGAACGACCTGATCTCGGTGCCGGCGGGCACGCCGCACTGGTTTGACATGGGCGAGCATCCGCATTTCGTCGCGATCCGCCTGTTCAACAACCCTGAAGGCTGGGTGGCCAATTTCACCGGCGAAGACATCGCCAACCGCTTCCCGCGTCTTGAGGACTGAACCGATGCCGATCAAAGCGATGCTCACCGACATCGAAGGCACCACCAGCGCGGTGAGTTTTGTGTTCGACGTGTTGTTTCCCTACGCCGCCAGACACCTGCCGGATTTTGTCCGTCAGCACGCCGGGCGCGCCGATGTGGCTGAACAACTGTCCGCCGTTCGCCGTGACAGCAATGAACCGGACGCCGACGTTGAGCGCGTGATCGAGATACTACTGGGCTGGATCGCCGAAGACCGTAAAGCCACGCCGCTCAAGGCATTGCAAGGCATAGTCTGGGAGCAGGGTTATCAGGCGGGGCAGTTGAAGGGCCACGTTTACCCGGATGCCGTTGAAGCGCTCAAGCGCTGGCATCAGGAAGGCTATCAACTGTTTGTATATTCGTCGGGTTCGATTCAGGCGCAAAAACTGATTTTCGGTTGCTCGGAGGCGGGTGACTTGTCGCCGCTGTTCAGCGGTTACTTCGACACCACGTCCGGTCCCAAGCGTGAGGCGCAGTCTTATGAGCGCATCACCCAGGCCATTGGCCTTGAGCCTTCGCAGATTCTGTTTCTGTCCGACATCGTCGAAGAGGTGGACGCTGCGCGCACGGCCGGGATGGCGACATGCGGGTTGGCGCGAGAGGGCGGGGAGTTGGCGGGCCATGTAACCGTCGACAGTTTCGAGCGGATAAACCCCACCACCTTTTAGGACAACACACATAACCTGTGGGAGCCGAGCTTGCTCGCGATGAGGCCCCGTCAGTCAACATTGTTGTTGAATGACACACCGCCATCGCGAGCAAGCTCGGCTCCTACAGGGTTGGTGTGCAACCAGATATTGTATGCAGCGCCAGAAACAACTCAGGCCGTGAAGCGAAAGCTCTCACGGCCTGTTTGTTTTAGCGCTGGCGCGGTTTACGCCGTGTGATAAGTCGGCAGCGCAAACCGTTGCTGGCTTTGCAGCATGGAGATCTGCGGCAATTCGCTGGCCTGTTCGGCCAAGTCACGGCGAATCGCACTGATTACCCACGACAGCTGATCGCCAGCGTGCAATTGCTGGTAGGAAATCGAACGTTTAAACACTTTGCCTTCTGTGCTGCGCAGGGTCAGCAGAATCCCGCCGTCCGGGCGCGGTTGGGTGGTGACTTCGAAGTTGGAGAACAGGGACGAAAATTTTTCTTGGATCAGGTTCATGTCGATCAGCTCCATTTGCACATGATTGGCAAGCATGGAGAGGAGGTTGCAGTGATTGTGCCAGTACCTGATTTTTATAAAGTCGTTGTAAATCAATAAGTTAATAATCTTGTTGTTTTTCGGTTTCGTGCAATCTGCATGAATGGCCATCGTGCATCCTGCATTTTGAAAGATGAGCGATGATTGAATGGAACCAATCGGCGCGTCGATGTTCACGATTCATCCGTCGCTGGGCGGATACAAAACATTGCAAAAACCGCGTGTACAGCRCCAGAACCGCTGACGTATTTTCGGCCTCTATAAACGCCGCCCGACAATAAAAAAATCAGCGGGAGCACGCATGAAACGCACGTCCAGCGACACGATTACCTGGGGCATGATGCTCCGCAAACTGCCGACGATCGCCAAAGCCATTCCCCGCGTGGTGAAGGGCCTGAAAGTCGCCAACGTCAAGGATCCGACCCAACCGTGTGGCCTGGGCTGGAGTTTCGAGCAGGCGACGTTGCGCAACCCCGAGGGGCCCGCATTACTGCAGGGCGATGTCACGCTGACCTATACGCAGGTCAACCAATGGGCCAACCGCATTGCGCATCACCTGATGGCCCAAGGCATCGGCAAGGGTGACGTGGTCGCGGTCTTCATCGAGAACCGCCCGGAATTGCTGGTGACAATACTGGCGGTGGCCAAGGTCGGCGCGATCAGCGCCTTACTCAATACCTCGCAGACCCGCGATACGCTGGCGCACAGCCTGAACCTGGTGGCGCCGGTGGCGATCATTGTCGGCGGCGAACTGGTCCCGGCGTTTTCGCAAGTCCGCGAACGGGTGTCCATCGCGCCAGCGCGAACCTGGTACGTCGCCGATCAAGACACCTACAGCCATCCGGGCATTGCCCCCGACGGTTTCGTCAACCTGATGACGGCCAGTGCCGACGCGATCGACGACAACCCGGCCAGCAGCCAGCAGGTTTTTTTCGACGATCCTTGTTTCTATATCTACACCTCGGGCACCACCGGATTGCCCAAGGCCGGTGTCTTCAAGCACGGGCGCTGGATGCGCAGCTCCGCCAGTTTCGGCCTGATCGCCCTCGATATGCAGCCGCACGACATCGTCTATTGCACTTTGCCGCTGTATCACGCGACCGGGCTCTGCGTGTGCTGGGGCTCGGCCATCAGTGGCGCCTCGGGGTTTGCCATTCGACGCAAGTTCAGCGCCAGCCAGTTCTGGAGCGACGTCCGCAAATACCACGCGACCACCCTCGGCTACGTGGGCGAACTGTGCCGTTATCTGGTGGATCAGCCACCGAGCGCCGACGACAGCCAGCACACCGTGAAAAAAATGGTCGGCAACGGTCTGCGTCCCGGCGCTTGGGACGCCTTCAAAACCCGTTTTGCCATCGACCACATCTGCGAGCTGTACGCGGCCAGCGACGGCAACATCGGGTTCACCAATATCCTCAACTTTGACCACACCATCGGTTTCTCGCTGATGGCCTGGGAATTGGTGGCTTACGACCACGACAGCGGTCAGCCGATTCGCAATGCCAAGGGGTTCATGAGCAAAGTGCCCAAGGGTGCACAGGGTTTGCTGCTGGCCAGGATCGACGACAAGGCGCCGCTGGACGGCTACACCGATCCGCAAAAGACCGAAAAAGTCGTATTGCATGACGTGTTCCAGAAGGGCGACCGTTTCTTCAACACCGGTGACCTGCTGCGCAACATCGGTTTCGGCCATGCGCAATTCGTCGATCGGCTGGGCGATACCTACCGCTGGAAGGGCGAAAACGTATCGACCACGGAAGTCGAAAATATCCTCTTGCAACACCCGCACATCGCCGAAGCCGTGGCGTATGGCGTGGAAGTCCAGAACACCAACGGGCGTGCCGGGATGGCGGCAATTACGCCGGCTGAATCCCTGGCCACCCTGGACTTCAGCGAACTGCTGGAATTTGCTCGCCAGCAAATGCCGGCCTATGCGGTGCCGCTGTTCTTGCGGGTGAAAGTGAAAATGGAGACCACCGGGACGTTCAAATACCAAAAGACCCGGCTCAAGGACGAAGCCTTCGACCCAGGCAAAACCGGCGACGACCCGATCTATGCCTGGCTACCCGGCACCCAGACTTACGTACAAGTGACCGAGCAGGTGCTGGCGGATATCCAGGGTGGCAAGTACCGCTATTGAATGTGGCTATGGCGGCCCTTGAGAAAAAACAAGTGACAGCGTGGGGGCCGCTCGGGAAACTGTCGGCTTTGCGAATAACCCAACAGGGAGCCCCCGATGTCAGACCAAAGCCGCCAGATGACCCCCGAAGAAGCCGCTGAATTTGCCGAACAGGTATTCAACAAGGCGCGCGAGGGCGATGCGGCCATGATGGCTGCGCTGTTGACCAAAGGCCTGCCGCCTAACCTGCGCAACCACAAAGGTGACACCTTGCTGATGCTGGCCGCCTACCATGGCCACGTGGAGACCGTGAAAGTCCTGCTCGAACACAAGGCCGACCCGGAAATTCGCAACGACAACGGCCAGAGCCCGATCGCCGGTGCGGCGTTCAAGGGCGATCTGGCAGTGGTCACGGCACTGGTCGACGGTGGCGCGCAAGTGGAAGGTTCATCGTTTGATGGCCGTACTGCTTTGATGATGGCCGCGATGTTCAACCGCGTTGCCATCGTGGACTACCTGATCAGCAAAGGCGCCGATCCGAAAGCCAAGGACGCCAACGGCGTGTCGGCACTCGATGCGGCGAAAACCCTGGGCGCTGTCGATACCATCGCTCAGCTGGAAAAGCTGCTCGGCTGACCTTTTGTGGCGAGGGAGATGGCTCCCTCACCACAGGTCCGCAATCCCTCCTGAATGCGCTATCCTTCGCGCCCTCAAAATTCACTCGCTACAGGATCCGTCGCCATGAAAGCCGCACTCGTCGAACTCATCAGCAAAATCAGCTCCGGGTGCATGAGCGACGACGAAATCCTCAAGGTCGCGGACGAAGCGGCCCAGGCCTACGCCGATCCTGAAGCTTTTCTGACGGCCAATCCGGATATCAACTACGACGACACGTTCCCGATTCCATTAGGCGAATGGGTGGTGGTCGGCAGCCTGCCGGAGACGGTGCTGTTCCAGGCGGATACCTACGTGGACCTGTTCGCGCAGATCGTCGCCTCGTTCGGCCCAGGCGTTGATTTCAATATCAAACCCAAGCAACTGGCCAAAACCGAAGCCCTGACCGCGCTCAACCGTATTCAGGTGCAGATGGGCAGCATGAACAAGGAAAACGGCGGCTACACGCTGATGAACTTCAGCCAGTTGCTCGACGATGAGCTGCAAGTGGTGTTGGTCTACGGCAACGACATTCCTCGCGTGCTGGAGCTGTGCGCCGAAGTCGGCATCGCTGCCGCGCCATCGCTGGAAGCGCTGAAAGTGGCCATCCACGTCTGACACCCAGACACTGTCAATAAAAAGGAACCCTCGCGACGACCGTCTATCCTAAGGGGGCTTATCACTCTTCGGGAGCGTCACCATGGGTTCCACGTTCAACAGCCTTGTTGCGTTGATCATTTTTGTCCTGGACATCTGGGCCATCATCAACGTGTTTAAAAGTGGTGCCACCACCGGGATGAAAATCCTCTGGGTGTTGTTGATCGCCTTTCTGCCGGTGCTGGGCCTGATCATCTGGGCCATCGCCGGGCCACGGGGCAACGTCAAATTCTGACGGGTCTCCCAAAAAACGACACTGAACCTGTGGGAGCATGGCTTGCCCGCGATGAACGATATCGCGGTGCAACTGACAGACCGCGTCGTCTGCTTCGCGGGCAGGCCCGCTCCCACAGGATTGGGGTGAGCCGATCAAGAGGTTCGACCTGTCATCTTTCGCGACGTAGAATGCGCGCCTTTCCCGGTCAATCGAGCCAATCGATTGGCCATCATGGGCGGGTAACCGTCCGTTGCCACCCGCATTCATCGGAGCACTTCCCATGAGCACCACCGCTACCAGCGACTACCTGGAAACCCTCTACGAAGGCTATGGCCAGCGTTTTCGCATGGAAAAACTGCTGCACGAAGTGCGCACCGAGCATCAACACCTGGTGATTTTCGAAAACCCGCGCATGGGCCGGGTAATGGCACTGGACGGCGTGATCCAGACCACCGAAGCCGACGAATTCATCTACCACGAAATGCTGACCCACGTGCCGATCCTGGCGCACGGTAGCGCCAAGCGCGTGCTGATCATCGGTGGCGGCGACGGCGGCATGCTGCGTGAAGTGGCCAAGCACCGCAGCGTCGAACACATCACCATGGTCGAAATCGACGGCACCGTGGTCGACATGTGCAAGGAATTCCTGCCAAACCACTCCAAAGGTGCGTACGAAGATCCTCGCCTGAACCTGGTGATCGACGACGGCATGCGTTTCGTCGCCACCACCACTGAAAAGTTCGACGTGATCATTTCCGACTCCACCGACCCGATCGGTCCGGGCG